>JAWWCG010000282.1:0-5452 GCA_033720555.1 Kiloniellales bacterium
GCCGGCGGTCTCGATCGACGACATCCTGAGCCCCGACGCCCTGGCCGCCTTGCGGGCGTTCTGCCTGAACTCGACCATATTCTTCGAATCGAACAAGGCGGGCTACGTGTCCTCGTACCTTTCGAACGGCTTCAACTGCAGCCTCATGTACCAGATCGCCGAGGAGCTGAAGCGCCATCTGCCCAACGTGCTGGGGCCGAACTTCCTCTCCAACATGTGGGCCTATCGGCATGTCATGAGCGGCCACGGCGTCGCGCCGCACAGCGACTATGCCGCGGTCACCTTCAATTTCTGGATCACGCCCGACGATGCGAACCTCGACCCGGAGAGCGGCGGGCTCGTCGTCTACGACAAGGAGCAGCCGTTGGATTGGGACTGGGCGACCACGAACCGAAAGAAGAACCAGCCGGAGGTGCTGAAGCGCATCGGGGCCTATCTCGCCTCGGCCAAGGAGACCGTCATTCCCTATCGCGCCAACCGGGCGGTCATGTTCCGCTCCAACCTGTTCCACGGCTCCGACGTCTTCAGGTTCAAGGAGGGCTTGGAGAATCGGCGCACCAACGTCTCCTTGCTGTTCGGCTACGGCGCCGCGCACCCCGCCCTGTCGGAGGCGGGTCGATTGTGACGGTCGCCCGCCGGGGCGACCGCTCGGCGCGCGCCGTCGCCGGAGCCTCGCGGCGAAATTCCTGTGCCATGGGCCGCGCGGCACGGTAAATTGAGCCCCACGGGCGCCGCGCATGCGCCTGCAGCGAGGCGACGACGGCCGCATTGGATGTCGACCCGAGATAGACTTGGCGCCGCCGAGCCGGCGAGCGGCCGCGGCCCCACCGCGCAGGCGGCGCGCGCCGCGCCGCGGGACACGCCGCGTGACACGCCGCGGGACACGGCCGTCGCGCTCGAACGGGTCACCAAGGTCTTCGGCCACGGCGCGGCGGAGGTGCGCGCGGTCGACGATGTCTCCCTGGCGATTGGCGAGAACGAGTTCTTCACCCTGCTCGGGCCGTCCGGCTGCGGCAAGACCACCCTGCTGCGGCTGATCGCCGGCTTCGAGCATCCGACCGGCGGCGCGATCTTGCTCGAGGGGCAGGACATCACGCACCTGCCGCCCTATCGGCGCCCGGTCAACACGGTGTTCCAGAGCTACGCCCTTTTCCCGCACATGACGGTGGCCCAGAACATCTCGTTCGGGCTGGAGATGCTGGGTCGCTCCAAGGCGGAGGTCGCCGAGACCGTGGACGAGATGCTCAAGCTGGTGCGCATGGAGGAGCTGCGCGAGCGGCGCACCGACGAGATCTCCGGCGGCCAGCAGCAACGCGTCGCCCTGGCGCGCGCCCTGGCGCCGCGGCCCAAGGGGCTGCTGCTCGACGAACCGCTCTCCGCCCTCGACTACAAGCTGCGGAAAGACATGCAGATCGAGCTGAAGCGGCTGCAGCACGAAACCGGCATCACCTTCGTGTTCGTGACCCACGACCAGGAGGAGGCCCTCACCATGTCGGATCGGATCGCCGTCATGGACCAGGGCCGGGTTCTCCAGGTCGGCGCGCCCCGCGAGATCTACGATCGCCCGGCGCAACGCTTCGTCGCCGATTTCATCGGCGATTCCAACTTCCTGCAGGCCGAGCTCATCGGCGTCGAGGGCGCCGCGGCGCGCCTGCGCCTGGCGACCGGCCGGCCGGCGCTGGCGAACCTGCCGGAGGGTTGGGCCCCCGGCGACGCCAACGGCCGAAGGGTCACCGTCGTCGTGCGTCCCGAACATGCCCGCCTGACGGCCGACGCCGAGGACGCCGACCTGACCGGCGTGCTGGAGAACGTGATCTACTTCGGGACCGACACCCACTACCACGTCAAGCTGGCCGACGGCGGGATGTTCGTGGCGCGGGTGCAGAACAGGTGCAGCGGCGACGACGCGCCGGAGGTCGGCCGCGACGTCGGGGTTCGCATCGAACCCGGCGCCCTTCAGCTGCTCAAGGATTAGGGCCGCTAGAGAGTTTTCCGTTCTCACGGAACCGGCCCACACCCCCGCCCGGCCACCCCCGGCCACCCGTAGCATACGATGGCATGGGTGGCCGGGCGGGGGCGCGGGCCGGTGCGATTCCACGTGAGTGGAAAATGCTATAGAGCCCGGGCCCATCGCGCGCCCGTCCTCGGTGCGCCCGGAGTTAGCGATTGCGCGCCGACTCGGCGCGGGTCATATTTGAGCGCCTGGAGATGTCGCCGCCGGGTCGCGGAGACGGCGGGCGGACGTGCGAGCGGCCTGTTGTCAATCAACGGGAGGCCACGAACTCGGCGATGATCGGCGGTGGCGCAGGAGCCGGAGCGAACGGCTCGCTGATTGGCCGAAACCGAGGCGCTCTCGAGGCGAGGCGACGAGGCGCCGCCTGGCGCAACCGCGTCCTGCTGATCGGCCCCGCCGCCGCGGCCATCACGATCCTCATGGTCGTGCCCCTCACGCTCATGGCCTGGATCTCGGTCCAGACGCGGGATTTCTCCGGCAGCGTCATCTGGCACAGCTACTCGCTGGAAGCCTACCTGAGGTTCGTCTTCGAACGTAACCTCGACGACACCTTGTCGTGGAACTTCGACTACCTCTTGATCATCTTCCGCTCGGTCTGGCTGTCCGCCCTGACCACCACCCTGTCGCTGGTCATCGGTTTTCCCATGGCGCTGTTCATGGCGACCCGGCCGCGCAGATGGCGCGCCGCCCTGGTGTTTCTGGTGACCGTGCCGTTCTGGACCAACCTTCTGGTGCGCAACTACGCCTGGATTCTGCTGTTGCGCGATCACGGAACAATCAATTCGGTGCTGCTGTGGCTGGGCGTGATCGGCGAGCCCCTGCCCTTGCTGCACAACAATTTCGCAGTCTCCGTCGGGCTCACCTATTCCTTCCTGCCCTTCATGGTCCTGCCGATCTACGCCAGCCTGGAGAAGCTCGACCTGCGCCTGGTCGAAGCCGCGTTCGATCTCTACGCGACGCGGCTCCAGACCCTGCGCCGGGTCATCGTGCCGGCGGCGCTGCCCGGCGTCGTGGCCGGCTGCATCATGGTCTTCGTGCCGTGCCTCGGCTCCTACGTGACGCCGGAGCTGCTCGGCGGCGGCAAGACGATGATGATCGGCAACCTGATCGGCCTGCAGTTCGGCGCGGCGCGCAACTGGCCGTTCGGCGCCGCGCTCGGCTTCGCGCTCTTGGCCATGGTGTTGATCGCCTTGACGGTCTATGCCCTGAGGTCGCGGCCGAGAAGGGACCCGCGATGATGGGCGCGGGGCGCGGGCGCACGGCCCGACCGCGGGCCGGCGGGGCCGGCGATCCGCGCCACTGGCCGGGAGTCGGCTTCCTCGCGGCGCTGTTCCTCGCCTACGTCTACCTGCCGATCTTCATCCTGATCGCCCTGTCCTTCAACGAGAACGAGCTGGTGACCATCTGGACCGGCTTCTCGCTCGACTGGTACCTCAAGGCGGCCCAGAACGACAGCGTGATCCGGGCCGCCGGCAACTCGCTGCTGATCGCGACGGTGGCCTCCCTGTCGGCGACCGCGCTCGCCACCCTGGCGGCGGTCCGCATGGCGCGCGACCGCTTTCCCGGCCAGATGGCGGTCAACGCCCTGGTCGCCTTGCCGCTCACCGTGCCGGAAATCGTCACCGCCGTGGCCACCTTGATGTTCTTCGCCATCCTCGGCGTCAGGCAGGGCCTGACAACGGTGATTCTGGCCCACACGGTGTTCTGCATCCCCTTCGCCTACCTGCCGATACGCGCGCGCCTGGAGGGGCTCGATCCCCGCCTGATCGAAGCGGCCGGCGACCTTTACGCCAATCCGGCGCGCGCCTTCAGGCACGTCACCCTGCCGCTGATGATGCCGGGCATCTTGTCCGGCGCGGTCCTTGCCTTCATCATTTCCCTGGACGACTTCGTGACCACGTTCTTCGTCGGCGGCGCCGGGTCCACCACCCTGCCGGTCTACATATTCGGCTTGATACGGATCGGCGTGTCGCCGGAGGTGAACGCGATTTCGTCGATCATGCTGGTGATCTCGATCGCGATGGTATCGATCTCGTTGATGCTCGGAAAAGGATACGACCCAAGTCGGCACTGACCCAACAAACCTCAAACTTGCGAAAGGGAGGAGATAGGATGGTTCGCGTATACAAGTTGCTTGTCGGTCTTGCGACGGCCCTCGGGCTGAGCGCGATGGCGGCCCAGGGGCCGGCCGCCGCGCAGGAGCTTCATCTCTACAACTGGTCGAACTATTTCCCGCCGAGCCTGCTGGAGAAATTCGAGGCGGAAACCGGAATCTCGGTGACCATCGACAACTACGCCTCGGAGGAAGACCTGCTCGCCAAGCTGCAGGCCGGCGGCGGCGGCTACGACGTCATCTTCCCCGGCCCGACCACCCTCGGCACCATGATCGACCAAGGCCTGGTGGAGAAGATCGACGCCAACCAGATGGAGAACTTCAAGAACGTCCTCGGCCCGTTCCAGACGCTGTCCGTCGACGAGGACCGGTCCTATTCGGCCCCCTACATGTGGGGCACCACCGGCTTCACCTACGACCCGGAGATGGTGCCGGGCGGCGAGCTCGAGGAAAGCTGGAAGGAGCTGTTCGAGCCGCGCGACGAGCTCAAGGGCAACATCGCCATGCTGAACGAGATGAGCGACGTCTGGAACGCCGCCGCCTACTACGTGGGCGTCGACAAGTGCACGGAGGACCCGGACGAGGCGCAGAAGATTCTCGACGTGCTGATGGCGCAGAAGCCGCACGTGAAGGTCTATTCCAACGACGGCACGATCGACCGCATGTCGGCGGGAGAGGTCGCGGTCCACATGCAGTGGAACGGCGCCGCCCACCGGGTCAAGAAGAACAAGCCCAACGCCGTCTACGTCTATCCCAAGGAGGGCGTCACCTTCTGGACGGACACCATGGCGGTGCCGGCCAACGCCCCCAACAAGGAAGCGGCCAAGCAGTTCATCAATTGGATGATGCTGCCGGAGACCGCGGCCGAAGCCTCCAACTTCACCGGCTACTCGAACGCGATCATAGGCTCCGGCCCCCACCTCGACCCGAGCCTGGCGGAGGATCCGGCGGTCAACATGCCGGAGGAGTACGCCGACAGACTCTCGGCGTTCAAGCAATGCAGCCCCGCGTCGAAGGAACTGCGCGAGCGGGTCTGGACGAAGCTCAAGTCCTGAACGGGCGACGGCCCAAAGCGTTTTCGGCTCATGTGAAATCGCACCGGCCCGCATCCCGACCGGCCACCCCCAGCGTAGAATGGCACGGGTGGCCGGGCGGGGGTGCGGACCGGTTCCGTGACAACGGAAAACTCGCTAGACCGCCGCGCCGGTCCTGAGCGTCCACTCCACCGCCTGCGCCATGACGTCCTGCAGGCCGCCGCGAAAGGCAGCGATGATGTTGTCGAGGGTCAGCGGCTGCGCCTCGACCTCCGAATCGAAGGCAAAGGC
>JAWWCG010000283.1:0-5424 GCA_033720555.1 Kiloniellales bacterium
GCCATGAAGGGCGGCATGTCGATCCTGCGCCCGCTCCTGGCCGAGACCGGCGCCAAACAGGTCGGCAAGATGGTGGTCGGCACCGTCAAGGGCGACATCCACGACATCGGCAAGAACCTGGTCGGCATGATGATGGAGGGGGCCGGCTTCGAGGTGATCGACCTCGGCATCAACAATCCGGTGGAGAACTACCTCGAGGCCCTGGATACCCACAAGCCGGAGATCCTCGGCATGTCGGCGCTTCTGACCACCACCATGCCCTACATGAAGGTCGTCATCGACACGCTGAAGGAAAAGGGCATCCGCGACGACTACATCGTGCTGGTGGGCGGCGCGCCGCTCAACGAGCAGTTCGCCGAGGCGATCGGCGCCGACGCCTATTGCCGCGACGCCGCGGTCGCCGTGGAAACCGCCAAGGACCTGGTGCAGCGTCGGCACAACGTCGGCGCCGGCGCGACCTAATAAAGTGACGGGAGCCTGGCGATGGACAGCCGCGGGCCCGAAGCCGGCCCGCCGACAACCTTGCTTATCGCCTGCGGCGCCCTGGCGCGGGAGGTGGTGGACGTGATTCGGCTGAACGGCCTGAGCCACGTCAGCGTTACCTGCTTGCCCGCGATCTGGCACAACACGCCGAACAAGATCCCCGAGGGGGTGCGCCGCAAGATCGGCGAGGCCCGCGGGCGCTACGACCGCATCCTGGTGCTCTACGGCGACTGCGGGTCGGGCGGCCTGCTCGACCAGGTGCTCGAGGAGGAAGGCGTCGAGCGCATCGACGGCCCCCACTGCTACGCCTTCTACCGCGGCATCGAGGACTTCCTGGCCGAGGCGGACCGGGATCCCACCTGCTTCTATCTGACCGACTACCTGGCGCGGCACTTCGAGCGGCTGATCATCCAGGGGCTCGGCCTCGACCGCCATCCCGAGCTGCTGCCCAGCTACTTCGGCAACTACACGGCGCTGGTCTACCTGGCGCAGACCGACGACCCGGCGCTCCGGGCCAAGGCCGAAGCCGCGGCCGAGCGCCTCGGCCTCGCCTTTCGCTATCGCTTCACCGGCTACGGCGAGCTCGGCCAATTCATCCAGGCGGCGCGCCACTGACAACGGGACGCGAGATGGCACAGCTCACCATCGTCTACTGGCGGGACATCCCGGCCCAGGTGATCGTCAAGGCCGGGCGGCAGAACGCCAAGCGGCAGCTCAGCGAGCGCTTCGAGAAGGCGATCGACCGGGCGGCCATGCGCGCCGACCTGAAGGACACCGATTCCTACCTGTCGGAATGGCGCCGCGCCGCGCCGGTGGCGTGCGGCGACGACCTGGAGGCCGAGGCCGAGGCCGCCGCCCGGCGGCTGGAGGAGGACTATGGCGCCGACCGGCTGCGCGCGCTCGTCTCCGCCGGCGGCTGGGACCGGGCCTGAGGAGGCTGTGACCGTGGCATCGCTCGATTCCGGGTCCAAGACCGCCGGCGCCGTGCCGGACCGCAAGCAGCAGATCCTCGACTTCGTCGCGGGCTTCACCATCGAGACGACCCCGGGATCGGCGATGAAGATTCCGGACTATCGCGAGCTGCTGCGTCCCGGCACGACGGTCTCGGTGACCTTCCTGCCCGGCTCCGACTTCGCCGACACCGTCGCCACCGCCAAGCGCCTCAAGGACGAGGGCTTCACGCCCGCGCCCCATTTCGCCGCCCGCTCGATCCCGAGCCGCGCCGCCTTCGAGGACTACCTGAAGCGCCTGCAAGGCGAGGTCGGCGTCGAGGAGGTGGTCGCCCTGGGCGGCGCCGTCACCCACCCGGTCGGCGAGTTCGACAGCTCCATGCAGCTCCTCGAGACCGGCCTGTTCGACAAATACGACATCAAGCGCATCGGCCTCGCCGGCCACCCGGAGGGCTCGCCGGACATCTCGGACCGGGGCCTCGCCGAGGCGCTGACCTGGAAGAACGCCTTCGCCGAGCGCAGCGACGCCGCCTTCTATCTGGCCACCCAGTTCTGCTTCGAGGCGGCGCCGATCATCGCCTGGGACAAGGCGATCCGCGACGCCGGCAACCGCCTGCCGATCCATATCGGCATTCCCGGCCTCGCCACCTTGAAGACCCTGATCAACCACGCCCGGGCCTGCGGCATCGGCCCGTCGATGCGGGTCTTGACGCGCCAGGCCAAAAACATCACCAAGCTGCTGAACGTCAAGGCGCCGGACCGCCTGGTCTGCGAGCTGGCCTCCTACCACGCCCACGAGCCCGACTGCGGCATCCGCCGGGTCCATGTCTATCCGCTGGGCGGTCTGCGCCGCTCGGCGCAATGGATCTACGCGGTGGCCGACGGCGAGTTCACCCTCGGCAAGGACGGCTGGTCGTTCACCGTCGACCGGGACATCGAATAGCGCCGGACGCGGGCGCGCGGCCGCGCCGCCGGCCGGGAGAAGAGAGAGAAGGCATGACCCACACCGTCGTATCATCGGACAAGAAAGAGGTCGTCATCGGCTTCGACCGCCCGTTCTGCATCATCGGCGAGCGGATCAACCCGACCGGGCGCAAGAAGCTCGCCGCCGAGATGGCCGAAGGCAACTACAGCACGGTGGAGCTCGACGCGATCGCCCAGGTTCAGGCCGGCGCCCACATGCTCGACGTCAACGCCGGCATTCCGCTCGCCGACGAGCCGGCGATCCTGGCCGAGACCATCAAGCTGGTGCAGTCCCTGGTCGACGTGCCGCTGTCGATCGATTCATCGATCGTGGCGGCGCTGGAGGCCGGGCTCTCGGTCTACCAGGGCAAGCCGCTGGTCAACTCGGTGACCGGCGAGGAGGAGCGGCTCGAGGTGGTGCTGCCGCTGGTCAAGAAGTACGGCGCGGCGGTGGTCGCCATCTCGAACGACGAGACCGGGATCTCCGAGGACCCGGACGTGCGCTACGAGGTGGCGAAGAAGATCGTCGAGCGGGCCGAGGACTTCGGCATCCCGCGCGCCGACGTGGTGGTCGACCCGCTGGTCATGCCGGTCGGCGCCCTCGGCGACGCCGGCGTCGCGGCGTTCCGCCTGATCCGGCGGCTGCGCGAGGAGCTCGGCGTCAACACCACCTGCGGCGCCTCCAACATCAGCTTCGGCCTGCCGAACCGGCACGCCCTCAACGCCATGTTCCTGGCCATGGCCTCCGGCGCCGGCATGACCTCGGCGATCATGAACCCGCTGCATCTGGAGGAGGTGACGGCCATCATGGGCGCCGACGTGATGAACGGCGTCGACCGCAACTGCGCGCGCTGGCTGCGCCGCTTCCGCGAGCCGCCGCCCGAGGGCGGCGAGGGCGCGCGCGGCGGCCGCGAACGTCGCCGCCGCCGCGCCTAGGACAAGGTCCCGCTTCCTTGGGCAAGGATGCCCTGATCGTCTTCACGCCGTCCGGCCGGCGTGGACGCTTCCCCCTCGGCACGCCGATCCTGACGGCGGCGCGCAGCCTGGGGGTCGACATCGATTCCGTGTGCGGGGGCCGCGGCTTGTGCGGCCGCTGCCAGATCAGCCTCAGCGAAGGCGAGTTCGCCAAGCACGGCATCGCCAGCCGGCGCGAGCACCTGAGCGGCGTCAACGAGGTCGAGGCCCACTACGACGGCAAGCGGACGCTCAAGCCCGGCCGGCGCCTGTCCTGCCAGGCGGAACTGCGCGGCGACGTGGTGATCGACGTGCCGGCCGACAGCCAGGTCCACAAGCAGGTGGTGCGCAAGCGCGCCGAGGCCCGCGCCATCGAGCTCGACCCGGCGATCCGGCTGCACTACGTCGAGGTCGAAGAGCCCGACATGCACAACCCGACGGGCGACCTCGAGCGGCTCTACAAGGCGCTGAAGGAGCAGTGGGACCTGGACGACCTGGAATGCGACCTCCGGGTCCTGCAGACCCTCCAGAAGGCGCTGCGCGAGGGCCAGTGGAAGGTCACCGTCTCGATTCATCGCGGCGTTGCCCTGACCAACGTCTGGCCCGGCTTCGTCGATCAGGCCTACGGCCTGGCCGTCGACATCGGCTCGACCACCATCGCCGCCCACCTCTGCAACCTGTCGAGCGGCGAGGTGCTCGCCTCCTCCGGCACCATGAACCCGCAGATCCGCTTCGGCGAGGACCTGATGAGCCGGGTCAGCTACGTCATGATGAACCCCGGCGGCGAGGTCGAGATGACCCGGGTGGTGCGCGAGGCGATCAACGATCTGAGCGAGGAGGTCGCCAAGGATGCCGGGATCTCGGCCCAAGACATCCTCAACGCCACCTTCGTCGGCAACCCGATCATGCATCACCTGCTGCTCGGGATCGACCCGACGGAGCTGGGCGGCGCGCCCTTCGCGCTCGCCACCAACTCGGGCATGACCCTGTGGTCGTCCGAGCTCGACCTGCATCTCCATCCCAACGCCCGCGTCTATATCCTGCCCTGCATCGCCGGCCACGTCGGCGCCGACGCCGCCGGCGTGATCCTGTCCGAGGGCCCGCACCTGGGCGACGAGATCGCCCTGGTGGTCGACGTCGGCACCAACGCCGAGATCGTCCTCGGCAACAAGGAGCGCCTGCTGGCCTGCTCCTCGCCGACCGGCCCGGCGTTCGAGGGCGCGCAGATCTCCGGCGGCCAGCGCGCCGCGCCCGGCGCCATCGAACGGGTGCGGATCAACCGCAAGACCCTGGAGCCGCGCTTCCGGGTGATCGGCTCGGACCTGTGGTCGGACGAGGCGGGCTTCGCCGAAGCGACCAAGGACACCGGCGTCACCGGCATCTGCGGCTCGGGGATCATCGAGGCCTTGGCCGAGATGTACCTCTGCGGCATCATCCTGAGCGACGGCACCATCGACGGCAGCCTGGCCGAGCGCTCGCCGCGCGTCCAGGCCGAGGGCCGGACCTTCTCCTACCTGCTGCACGAGGGCGAGCCGGAAATCCGCATCGTGCAGAACGACGTGCGCGCGATTCAGCTCGCCAAGGCGGCGCTCTACGCCGGCACCCGCCTGCTGATGGACCGCCTCGGGATCGACAGCGTCGACCGCATCGTCCTGGCCGGCGCCTTCGGCAGCCACATCGACGTGAAGTACGCCATGGTGCTCGGCATGATCCCGGACTGCGAGCTCTCGAAAGTCTCCTCCGCCGGCAACGCCGCCGGCACCGGGGCGCGCATCGCGCTCTTGAACCAGCAGGCGCGCGACGAGATCGAGCTGCTGATCCGCCAGGTCGAGAAGGTGGAGACCGCCGTCGAGCCCCGCTTCCAGGCGCACTTCGTGGAGGCCATGGGCATTCCCCACACCACGGCGAGCTACCCCCAGCTCTCGAAGGCGAAGCGAGTCGTCTGGGTTCCGCACGCTGCCTCACCCGAGTTCATGTTGCCCCTGAACACGAGGGCCGACAACGTCGTGTTGTTGAGCGGCAAAATCGATGACCACTACCGCCTGCGACAACGGTTGAAGTCATTGGCCGAAGA
>JAWWCG010000284.1:0-5404 GCA_033720555.1 Kiloniellales bacterium
GCCCTACTGCCTCAGGGTCACGGAAGAGGTGAAGATCTACGAGAAGCTCATCGCCGAGAGTTCGCTGCACGACGCGCCGTGCGCGCCGGACACCCTGCGCATGCTCGCCCAGTACTCCGTGCTCTCGCGGGTCAAGGAACACGAGAACTCCAACATCTATTCGAAGATGCGGGTCTACGACGGCGAGAACCTAAAGGATACCGACCCGAAGGCCAAAGGCATCCAGGAGTACCGCGACGCCGCCGGCGTGGACGAGGGCATGACCGGCGTCTCCACCCGCTTCGCCTTCAAGGTGCTGTCGGAGACCTTCAACTACGACACCGAGGAGGTCGCAGCCGACCCGGTCCACCTCATGTACATCCTCGAGCAGTCGATCAAGCGCGAGCAGTTCCCCGACGAATCCGAGAACGCCTATCTCGAGTTCGTCAAGTCGGAGCTGGCGCCGCGCTACGCCGAGTTCATCGGCAACGAGATCCAGAAGGCCTATCTCGAATCCTAGTCCGAGTACGGCCAGAACCTGTTCGACCGCTATATCGCCTACGCCGACGCCTGGATCGAGGAGCAGGACTACAAGGATCCGGACACCGGCCAGGTGTTCGACCGGGAAGTGCTCGACGCCGAGCTGTCGAAGGTCGAGAAGCCGGCGGGCATCGCCAATCCCAAGGACTTCCGCAACGAGGTGGTCAAGTTCGCGCTGCGCGCGCGGGCCAATCACGGCGGCAACAACCCGTCGTGGACCAGCTACGAGAAGCTGCGCGAGGTCATCGAGAAGCGCATGTTCAGCCAGGTCGAGGACCTCTTGCCGGTGATCAGCTTCGGCACCAAGAAGGACAGCTCCACCGACAAGCAGCACAAGGAATTCGTCAGCCGCATGACCGGCCGCGGCTATACCGAGCGCCAGGTGCGCCGGCTGGTCGAATGGTACATGCGGGTCAATAAGGCCGGATGAGCGGACCCGCTTGAGCCGGGTCCGGCCAGGCGTCTGGCCACAAGTGCGCCCGAGGGAGGCGTGATGCCGAATTTCATCGACCGGCGCCTCAACCCCAAGGACAAGTCGCTCGGCAATCGCCAGCGCTTCCTCAAGCGCGCCCGCGCCCAGATCAAGGACGTCGTCAACCAGTCGCTCAAGGACCGCAGCATCTCCGACGTCGACGGCGGCCAGACCATCTCGATCCCCACCAAGGGAATCGGCGAGCCGCGCTTCCACCACGCCCGCAGCGGCGGCCGCCGCCAGCAGGTCTTCACCGGCAACAAGGAGTTCGTCGCCGGCGACCGTATCGAGAAGCCCAAGGGCGGCGCCGGCGCCGGGCGCGGCAAGCAGGCCGCCGACAGCGGCGACGGCGAGGACGAGTTCCAGTTCGCCCTGTCGCGCGAGGAGTTCCTCGACCTCTTCTTCGAGGACCTCGAGCTGCCCGATCTGGTGAAGACCAGCCTCAAGGAGGTGCAGTCGTTCAAGCCGCGGCGCGCTGGCTACGCCATGACCGGCACCGCCACCAACATCAACCTCTCGCGCACCATGCGCAACTCCTTCGGCCGGCGCATCGCGCTGCGGCGACCGCGGCAGTCCGAGATCGAGGCGATCGAGCGCGAAATCGCCGAGATGAGCGCCCGCGACAGCCTCGCCGTCGACGACGTCATGCGCCTCAACGCGCTGTGGGCCCAGCTCGAGGCGTGCAAGCGCAAGCGCCGGGCGATCGCCTACATCGACCCCTTCGATATCCGCTACAACCGCTTCGAGCAGCAGCCGGAGCCCACCACCAACGCCGTCATGCTCTGCCTGATGGACGTCTCCGGCTCGATGGGCCAGCGCGAGAAGGACCTGGCGAAGCGGTTCTTCGTCATGCTCCACCTGTTCCTCAAGCGGCGCTATGAGAAGATCGACATCGTCTTCATCCGCCACACCCACGAGGCGCAGGAGGTCGACGAAGAGACCTTCTTCTACAGCCGCGAGACCGGCGGCACGGTGGTCAGCTCGGCGCTCGACAAGACGCTCGAGGTGATCCACGCCCGCTACCCGACGCGGGACTGGAACATCTACGCCGCCCAGGCCTCCGACGGCGACAACTTCCCGAACGATTCCGAGCGCTGCGTCGCGCTGCTCAGCGAACGGATCATGCCGCTCTGCCAGTACTACGCCTACGTCGAGATCCTCGACGAGCGGGAGATGGACATCTTTCAGGACGAGGAGAGCGGCACCCGCCTGTGGCAGGCCTATCGCAAGGTCAATCAGCGCTGGGACAATTTCCAGATGAAGCGCATCGGCCGACCGGCCGACATCTATCCGGTGTTCCGCGAGCTTTTCGCCAAGCAGCCGAAAGACTCGGCCGCCCTGCGAAAAGCGATCTAGGGGGCGAGCCCGCCATGGCCGGCGCGTCGAGCAAGAAATATCTCTTCGAGGGTTCGGAGTGGACCTTCGACACCATGGCGCGCAGCTACGACGCGATCGAGCGGGTGGCGCTCGAGGACCTCGGCCTCGACGTCTATCCCAACCAGATCGAGATCATCTCCTCCGAGCAGATGCTCGACGCCTACGCCTCGATCGGCATGCCGCTGATGTATCAGCACTGGTCGTTCGGCAAGCACTTCGTGCGCGAGGAGCAGCTCTACCGCAAGGGCTACATGGGCCTCGCCTACGAGCTGGTGATCAACTCCAATCCCTGCATCAGCTACAACATGGAAGAGAACACCATGGCCATGCAGGCCCTGGTGATGGCGCACGCCGCCTTCGGCCACAACCACTTCTTCAAGAACAACTACCTGTTCCAGCAATGGACCGACGCCGAGGCGATCCTCGACTACCTCGAGTTCGCCAAGCGCTACATCGCCAAGTGCGAGGAGCGCCACGGCACCGAGGCGGTCGAAGAGACGCTGGACGCCGCCCACGCGGTCATGGACCACGGCGTCTTCCGCTACCAGCGCAGCCAGAAATGGACCCTGAGCAAGCAGGAGGCGCGCGAGCGCGAGCGCCGCGAGCACGAAGAGCGCACCTTCAACGACCTCTGGCGGACCATCCCGCAGCCGCAGACCGAGGAAGAGGAGAACGAGGCCGCGCGTCTCTTCGCCGAGCGCAAGAAGCGCCTCAACCTGCCGGAAGAGAACCTGCTCTACTTCATCGAGAAGAACAGCCCGTCGCTGGAGACCTGGCAGCGCGAGATCCTGCGCATCGTGCGCAACGTCGCGCAGTACTTCTATCCGCAGAAGCAGACCAAGGTGATGAACGAGGGCTGCGCCACCTTCGTCCACCACTACATCCTGAACGCGCTCTACGATCAGGGGCTGCTGCCCGAGGGCGTCCTGCTGGAGGTGCTGCACCACCACTCCAACGTGGTCATGCAGCCGGAGTTCGACGACCAGCGCTACCGCGGCCTCAATCCCTATGCGCTCGGCTTCAACATGATGCAGGACATCAAGCGGATCTGCGAGGAGCCGAGCGAGGAGGACCGCGACTGGTTCCCGGAGATCGCCGGCTGCGGCGACTGGCGCGCCGTACTCAAGAACGCTTGGGCCAACTACCGCGACGAATCCTTCATCAAGCAGTTTCTCAGCCCGCACCTGATCCGCAAGATGCGCCTCTTCGCGCTCGACGACCACGACAAGGAGCCGCACTTCGTCGTCGCCGCCATTCACGACGAGCGCGGCTACGAGCGGGTGCGCCACGCCCTGGCGCGCAACTACGACGTCGGCGTGACCGACGCCAACATCCAGATCGTCGACGTCGACCTGCGCGGCGACCGCCAGCTCCGCCTGCAGCATCTGATGCGCGACGGCGTGCCCCTGGCGGAAAAGAGCCGCGATCAGGTGCTGAAGCACTTGGGCGTCCTATGGGGCTACGAGGTGAGCCTGGAAGGCATCGACGCCGAGACCGGCCAGCGGCTCCACGAGACCTCCACCGCCAAGCGCGAGAGCGGCGATCAGGCCGCCTGAGATCCTCCCAGCGACCGCCCGCCTGTTCCACCCGCCTGTTCCGCCCGCCTATTCCGGCGGCTTGTTCGAACGGACCATCGGCGCGAGACTTCCGGCTCGGCCATCGATCCAGGAGCGCCGCCATCTACCAGAACCCCGAGGGCTACGAGCGCTACATGGGCCGCTGGAGCGCCCGCCTGGCGCCCGCCTTCCTCGACTTCTGCCAGATCGACTCGCCCGGCCGGGTGATCGACGTCGGCTGCGGCACCGGGGTCTTGAGCGAGGCCGCAGCGGCGCGCTGGCCGGACGTGGAGATCCTCGGCATCGACCCGGCGCCGGACTACGTCGCCTTCGCCCGCGCCCGCCTGAGCGGCAAGGCCGCCACCTTTCGCGTCGGCGACGCGCTCGCCCTGCCCGGCCCCGCGGCCGCGTTCGACGGCGCCCTCGCCCTCCTGATCCTGCAGGAGTTCGACCGCCCCGAACGCCTGGTGGCGGAGATGGTCCGCCTCACCCGTCCCGGCGGCACGGTGGCGACCTGCCAGTGGGACTTCGTCGACGGCATGCCCATGCTGACCCAGTTCTGGAACGCCGTCGCGGCGGTCGACCCCGGCGCGGCGCGCACGCGCGAGGGCCGGCAGGAGGGCGCGCGGCGGCGGCCGCGGGGGCGGACCACCGAGACGAGCCTGGCGGCCCTCTGGCGCGGCGGCGGCCTGGCGGATGTCGCCACCGGCGCCCTTCGCGTGGTCCAGGCGTTCGCCGACTTCGAGGACTATTGGGCCCCGTTCCTGAGCGGCGCGACGCCGACCTCGACCTATGCGGCCGGGCTGCCCGGCGAGGTGCAGGCGGCGCTGCGGGCCGAGCTGCGGCGGGCGATCCTGGGCGACGGCCCGGACCGACCGTTCAGCCTGAGCGCGACCGCGCTCGCGGTGCGCGGCCGGGTGCCGGAGGGCTGAGCGCTTCTAGGCTTCAGCGTCCGCGCGCACCGCCGCGGCCAGCTCCGCCAGGCTGGCGAAATGGAAATCCGGTTCGACCGCCTCCGGCGGCGCCATGGTGGCGCCCAGGCCCGCCTGGCCCATGCGGCGGTCGATCCAGCAGGTGGCGAGGCCGGCGGCGCGGGCCGGGACATGGTCGTGAAACAGGCTTTGCGCCGTGTGCAGCAGGTCCTGCTTGTCGAGGCCGAGATCGCGCTTCACGTGCTCGAGCAGATAGGCGAAGTTGCCGGGGTTCGGCTTGTAGGCGCCGATGTCCTCGGCCGTGTAGACGGCGTCGAAGGCCACCTTGAGGCGGCGGTTGCTGGCGGCGAAGCCGGCGCGGTCGACGTTCGACAGGACGACCAGCTTGAACCGCCGCTTCAGGGCGGCGAGCGCCTCGGGCGAGTCGGCGAAGGCCGGCCAGTCCGGCACCGACGCGCCGAAGCGCTCGTCCAGCGCCGGCGTGGTGGCGAGGCCCCACTCTTGAGCGAGCTGCCGGTGGACCCGCGTCAGCAGCGCCGGATAGAGCA
>JAWWCG010000285.1:0-5404 GCA_033720555.1 Kiloniellales bacterium
CGCGGTCAGCAGCACGTCGTCGTAGTCCCAGTTCATCTCGAACTGGCCGTTGGCGTCCTCGTGGTCGTTCTGGTAGGGCCCCCAGCCGAACTCCAGCATGCAGTCGCAGATCTCGCTGATCACGTCGAAGCGGCGCATCAGGGCGGACTGGTCGTAGCACGGCTTCTCCTGGATATCGCGCTCGTCGGAGATCGCGCTGCCGTCGGGATTGGTCAGGAAGTATTCGCATTCGACCCCGACCTTGGGGCGGAAGCCGGCCTTGCTGGCGCGGGCGATCTGGCGCTTGAGGGCGACCCGCGGCGAATCCTCCACCTCGGCGCCGGCCATCCAGAGATCGCCGGCGACCCAAGCCACCTCGGGCTTCCAGGGTAGCTGGATCAGGCTCGTCGGGTCCGGGAGCGCGAACATGTCCGGATGCGCCGGGGTCATGTCCAGCCAGGCGGCGAAGCCGGCGAAGCCGGCGCCGTCGTTCTGCATGGCGCCGATCGCCCGTGCCGGCACCAGCTTGGCGCGCAGCACGCCGAACAGGTCGACGAAGGAGACCAGGAAATAGCGGATCTTGCGATCCTTGGCGATTTTGGACAGATCGTTCGCGGCGGCGCGCGACCGCCCGCTACGTTGTTGTGCCATAGGATGCCCCCCTGTTAGGCCCAGGAAACGGTTACGCGTCCGTGCTTTCGCACGTTCAGGATTGGCGCCGCCGGAGCGCTGCGGCCAGACGAGATCCCCCGCCGGCGGCGCGCGCCATGCATAGCATGAGCGGGCCTTGCGGCGCACTCGCGAAATGGCCGCAAAGGCGCCCTGCGGCGGCCTCTTCTCGGCCCCCGGCGGCCGGTCACCGGCCGGGAATCCACTGGGTGCCGGCGAGCGGAACGCCCGCCATGGCCGCGGCTTCGACGGTCAGCGCCGCCAGGTCTTCCGGCTCCAGATTGAGGACGTGGGACTTGCCGCACGCCCGGGCGAGCGTCTGCAGCTCGAGCACCATGGTCGCCAGGTAGTTCCTCACCAGGCGCGCGCCGGCCTCGGGCGGCAGCCGGCTCTCCAGCTCCGGGTCCTGGGTCGTGATGCCGACCGGGCAGCGCCCGGTGTGACAGTGGTGGCAACACCCGGGCTCGGTGCCGATCGCGTGGTAATCCTCGACGAAGACCGGCTTGTTGCAGCCCAGCGCCACCATGGCGGCGGAGCCGATGGAAACCGCGTCCGCGCCCAAGGCCAGAGCCTTGGCCACGTCGGCGCCGCTGCGGATTCCGCCGGAGACGACGAGCTGCACCTTGCGGTGCATGTCGAGCTCCTGCAGCGCCGCGACCGCCTGGCGCACCGCCGGCAGGGTCGGGATGCCGACGTGCTCGATGAACACGTCCTGGGTGGCCGCCGTGCCGCCCTGCATGCCGTCGAGCACGATGACGTCGGCGCCGGCCTTGACCGCGAGCTGCACGTCGTAGGTCACCCGCGTGGCGCCGACCTTGACGTAGATCGGCACCCGCCAGCCGGTGATCTCGCGCAGCTCGAGGATCTTGATCTCGAGATCGTCGGGGCCGGTCCAGTCCGGATGGCGGCACGCGCTGCGCTGGTCGATCCCCTTGGGCAGGGTGCGCATCTCCGCCACCCGGTCGGTGATCTTCTGCCCGAGCAGCATGCCGCCGCCGCCCGGCTTGGCGCCCTGGCCGACCACCACCTCGATGGCGTCGGCCTTGCGCAGATCGTCCGGGTTCATGCCGTAGCGCGAGGGCAGCAACTGATAGACCAGGGTCTTCGACGACTGGCGCTCTTCCGGCGTCATCCCGCCGTCGCCGGTGGTCGTGGTGGTGCCCATGGCCGTGGCGGCGCGGCCGAGCGCCTCCTTGGCGTTCGCGCCGAGCGCGCCGAAGCTCATGCCGGCGATGGTGATGGGGATCTTCAGCTCGACCGGCCGCTCGGCGAAGCGGGTGCCGAGGGTCACGCCGGTCTCGCACTTCTCGCGGTAGCCTTCCAGCGGGTAGCGCGAGACCGAGGCGCCGAGAAACACCAGGTCGTCGAAGCTCGGCAGCTTGCGCTTGGCGCCGAAGCCGCGAATCTCGTAAAGGCCCTGGTCGGCGGCGCGCTGGATCTCGGCGATCACCTGCGGCGAGAAACTGGCCGACGATCTCAAGGTTCGGGGGTCTACGCTCATCGCTCGGCTCGCGTCCAAGGCATCAGTACTGATCCGCGTGGTCGATGTTGAAGTTGTAGAGCTTGCGGGCCGAGCCGTAGCGCCGGAACTCCGAGGGGTCCGCCGCCGCGCCGGCCGCGGCCAGGAGACGGGCCAGCACGTCGCGGTGCTCCGGGCGCATCTCCTTCTCGACGCAATCGGCGCCGAGGCTCGCCACCTTGCCGCGCACGAACAAGACGGCCTCGTAGATCGAATCGCCGAGGTCGCGCCCGGCGTCGCCGCACACCACGAGGTGGCCCTTCTGGGCCATGAAGGCGCTCATGTGGCCGACCGAGCCTTTCACCACGATGTCGATCCCCTTCATGGAGATGCCGCAGCGCGACGAGGCATCGCCGTCGATCACCAGCAAGCCGCCGCGCCCGGTGGCGCCGGCCATCTGGGAGGCGTTGCCGGCGACCCGCACGGAGCCGGACATCATGTTCTCGGCGAGGCCGGGACCGGCATGACCCTCGATCGTGATCTCGGCGTTCTGGTTCATGCCGCCGCAGTAGAAGCCGACGTGGCCCTCGACGGTGAGCCGGATCGGCGCGGTCAGGCCGACCGCGACGGCGTGGGCGCCGCGCGGGTTGGCGATCTGCCAGTCCAGGTCGTTCACGCCGCCGTTGAGCGCCTGAAGCTGGCCGTTGACCTGCCGGAGGCTCGAATCTTCCAGGTCGAGGCGGGCCATCTCAGTGGCGCTCCGCGGCGCGCTGCCAGGAGTAGATCTCCCCCGGCACCGGCTCCCAGATGCGGGCGGTCTCGGAGCCCGCCAGCTTGGCGATCGCCCGGTATTCCGTCGCCATGGCGACCCACTGATCGGTCTCCGCCAGGACGGCGTGCTTGCAGGCGATGGGGTCGCGCACCACGGCGAAGCCGTCGCGCGTGCCGACCGCGAAGGTGAAGAAGCCGTCGAGATCCTTGAGCGCGGCCTGGAGCGCTTCGTCCAGGCTCGCGCCCTCGCGCAGGCGATAGGTCAGATAGCCGGCCGCGACCTCGGTGTCGTTGTCGGTCTGGATCTCGACGCCATGGCGGCGCAGCCAGGCCCGCAGGCGGTTGTGGTTGGACAGCGAGCCGTTGTGCACCAGGCAGAGGTCGCGCCCGGTGGAGAAGGGATGCGAGTGCTCGGTGGTGACGGCGCTCTCGGTCGCCATGCGGGTGTGGCCGACGGCATGGCTGCCGGCCATCGACTCCAGCTCGAAGCGGGCGGCGACCTCCCGGGGCAGGCCCTTCTCCTTGTAGATCTCGATGGCCTCGCCGACGCTCATGACGCGCACGTCGCCATGCTGCTCGCCGATCCAGCGCCGCGCCTCCTCGGCCGGCGCCGAGGTCGTGAGGACGAAATGGCTGGCCCGCCGGACGCCCTCGCACGAAGCGTCCAGGGCCGCGGCCAGTCCCTGCTCCAGGCCGGCCCAATCGTAGCCCGCCGCCGGATGATAGAGGGTGAGCTTGCTCCAGCCCTCCGGGACGCCGTTGCGGTAGACCGCGAACCCGGCGCTGTCCGGCCCGCGGTCCGTCATCTCGATCAGCATAGGGGCCATGCGGCGCCCCAGTTCGGGTTGCAGCGCGTCGTCTTTCAGATAGAGTCCGACGATGCCACACATCGCGAAGCTTCACTCCCACATCGGCCCGCATCGGCCAGGTTGGTGCCGGATCGGCTGAGCCAGCTAGTTCCTGAAAAGAAAAATAATTTATTTAGAATGACTGTTCAATGAAGAAATATTCCCCACAAGAAAATCGCGCGCGCCGCCGGGGCGGACGCTGCCGGGGGCCGGGCAGCCGAGGATGACGGCAAGGAAGACGCCGGGAGCGACGCCGAGGCTGATGCCAAAGATGGCGGGGGCAAATCGACGAATCCGGCCGCCACGGGCCGCGGTCGAACCGAGCGTAAAGAAATTATTAACCATAATCGGCAAGCTTTTCCCTCTGGAGAGTCCCCGGGGGGAGCCGGTTTTGCCGCACAGTCGATCGCTTCTAGGGACTCGCCGCCGTCGCTCGTCGCTGCTCGGCATCTTGACGGCGCTCGTGCTCATCGCCCCGCTCCACCCGGCGGCCGGCGAGCCGCGCGGCGGCCGCGACGACACCTGGAGCCTCTGCGCGCGCACCGCGGCGGAGACCGAGGCCCGCGAGGGCCTGCCGCCGCATCTTCTGTCGGCCATCGCCAAGGTGGAGTCCGGGCGCTGGCTGGCGGCCGAGCGCAGCGTCCGCGCCTGGCCGTGGACCGTCACCGCCGGCGATCAAGGCCGGTTCTTCGAGACCATGGATCAAGCCGTCGCCGCGGTCCTGGCGCTGCGGGCGAGCGGGCGGCGCAACATCGACGTGGGCTGCATGCAGATCAACCTGCTGCACCACCCCGAGGCCTTCGAGAACCTCTGGGAAGCGTTCGATCCGGCGCGCAACGTCGCCTACGCCGCCGCGCTTTTGCAACGCCTGAACGGCGAGGCGCGCTCCTGGCCGAAGGCCGTCGCCTACTATCATTCGCGCACGCCCCGCTTCAACCGCCCCTATCGCCGCAAGGTGTTCCGCGCCTGGCACGAGGAGTTCCGCCGCGCCGGCCAGTCGATCCCCATCACCATGGCCGCCGCCATGGCCACTGGCATGACCGACGTCATGACCGAGGTCATGGCCGACGCCGCGAGAGACGACCAAGGAGACGCCCCGCAGGAAGGTTCAGGGGAAGATCCAGCCGGCAAGCTCGCGAGCGACACGGCCGACGCCGCGGCCTTGAGCGACACCCTCGGGGCCGCCGCCAAGCTCGAGCGGACGGACGCCGAGACCCTTCTCGCCAGCTTCCGCATCGAGGCGGACGAGTCGCCGCCGGCCCTCGGCCAGGTCCAGCTCGGCGCCTTCCGGGTGGCCGAGAACGCCAGCTCCGTCTGGGCCAAGGTCCTGCAGGAGAACGCCGGGCTGCTCGGCGATTTCCAGCCACGCGTCGACGTGGTCGAGCGCGGCGAGCTGGGGACCCTGCACCTGCTCAGGGTCAGCCCGATCATGAACGTCAAGCTCGCCCAGTCGATCTGCGCCGAATTGCGGCACCGGGCGGTCGATTGCATGGTGGTCGAGCCGCCCCGCCGCTGGTCGCGCTACCTCTCCGCCGAATCAAAATTGCTGGCGCCGGCGCCGGTCCGCTAGAGAGTTTTCCGTTCTCACGAAACCGGCCCACACCCCCGCCCGGCCACCCCCGGCCACCCCAAGCATAGGATGGCATGGGTGGCCGGGCGGGGGTGCGGGCTGGTGCGA
>JAWWCG010000286.1:0-5402 GCA_033720555.1 Kiloniellales bacterium
CAGACCGCGCCGGTGCGCCGCGTGGCCAAGGGCTGAGCGGCACGGACCAGCGTTCGGGCGCCGCGCCCCGGTCGCCCGCGGCCCGGTCGCCCGCGGCCCTCGTTCGGCTGCTTGGACCAGGCGGCTCCGATGTCGGCGCGACCGACCAGGACGCGGTGGCTGGGCGCGTTCTCGCCGGTCTGGTTGGTTTCGGGGACGATGCGGGCGTTCTCGGCCTGCACGTTGAGGGCGACGATTTCGCCGGTGCATTCGTTGCCGGACTTCTTGAAGGTGGCAACGGTCGCCATGGTAGTTCTCCTTTATCACTGGTTTCGAGCCCGCACCATTGCGGCCTCGATGGCGATCGGAGAGGCCGTTTCGAGCAATCGGCTCACAGGGATCGTTCAAGGAGAGAATGGCGGCGCTGAGCACCCGAGTTAACGCCCGGCGATGGACCGGAAATCGCCCGGCACCGGTCGCGCCGTTCGGGGCAGCTTGCGCCCTGCGGTCAGCAGGGATCGCCCGTCGACCGAAAATCGTCGCTCCGGCGCTCACCTCGCGCCCATAGCGCTCGGCCTTCGAAACGGGCACGGCAGGAGAGCTCATTCACCCGTCCCGGCTCTGCCTGCGATGGCGTTCAGACGTTGGCGGGAGTCTGCCCGGCAGGTTCGGGCGCAGGCAATACCTAGGTGGCGGCGTGAACAGCATCGAGCAGAGGTCAAGTATCGCGGTAATTGAACCAGCTTCGGTTTGCGAAACCGAACTATTGGATCACCAATGATCGTATGGCGACTTTGGGTGGCTGATTCAGTATGAAGAGGATCGCGTTGACGACCTCTCGATTGCTCAGCGTTTGATCGGGTGCCAGCGCGTCCCAGGCCGGGTCACTTGGCGAGATGTCTGCGAAATCCCCCGGGAAGACCGCCGTTACCCGGACGTTGGTTGCCTCAAGCTCTTCAGCCAAACCATGAACGAAGCCCGCTTGCGCGGATTTTGCCGCTGTGAAGGCGACCGATGCGCCTTCAAGCGGTCGATTAGGCAGGCCACTGGTCGACACCACGGTGTGGATGTCCGCATGTTCTCTGGCCCTTAGATTTGGCAGAAGATGGCGTGTAAGGATCAAAGACCCGATCGCGGCCGAGGCGATGCATGCCTGAATTTCCAGGTCGGAGACATCATCCATCGGCCCTGGCAGCCACATCGCTCCGTTGTGAATGAGACCATCCAAATCACTGTGCTGGCTCGCCAATCTCTCTCCGGCTTCCGATGCGCTTTGTCCGTTAGCGAGATCACACGCCATGACACTGACCTCTTGGCCTGTCATTTCAAGGATTGTGCTAGCGGTCGTTTGAAGCGCTTCGCTGGTTCGCGCCATCAGGACGAGTTGCGCCCCGGCACGGGCCATCTCAATTGCCAATGCAGCACCCAAACCGCGACTGGCACCGGTAATGGCAAATTTTCGATTTGATACTCGCATGTCCTTCGTCCTGTCTCCACGCTCGCCAGCCGGCTGATGTCGTGGCGCTGGACCAGCCGGTGCAGACTGGAACGGCTGAGGTGGGGAATGGTCGCCTGGAGGGCGTAGAGACAGTCGTCGAGAGACGGCAGGGTGTGGCGACGATCAGCGCTTCCTCCTCGGCCGAGAGCACCGTCGAGCGCCGTTGTTACGGCCCCATCGGCGCGTCCTCGACGGAGTTGCGCCGACGCCATTTCCGCACCGTCTTGGGGTTGATGCCGTAGCGCTCGCTCAGCTCTTGGACCGAAGCCTTCGATCGCTGTATCGCAGCTCTGACGGCGTGAGTGGTGGTGGCGCTTGCGTGTAGTATCTGTCCCATAGCGCCTCCTTGTCGACGGTGGCGGAGATACTACCAGCACACTCCGGGACTGAACACCTCGCGAGTTTTCCGCTCTCACGGAACCAGCCCGCACCCCCAGCCGGCCACCCATGCCATTCTACGCTAGGGGTGGCCGGGCGAGGGTGCGGGCTGGTGCGATTCCACGTGCGTGGAAAATGTCTTAGGAGTCCGGCCCGTAGTGTTCGGCGAGATAGTCGAGGATCAGCGCCCGCTCGTCCTTGTCGGGCTCGGGCATGCCCTGCTCCTCGACCATCCAGGTGAGCGTCTTGTCCCAGCGGCTGCGCGACAGGCCCTGCTGGACCACGATCCTGAGCGAGTGGCAGGCTTGGCAGCCATAGAACACCTCCTCGCGCCCCGGCCCGGGCGGCAGGCCCTGCCAGTCCTCCTCGTCGACCCCGAAATGAGTCGAGAGGTAGGCCAGCATGAGGGTGCGCACGAAGGGCTCCGGCGGCGCCATCTCGTTGACCTCGACCATGCGCTCGATCACCGCATCCCAGTCGTCGCGCGACATGCGCTGCTGGGTGAACTGCTTCAGGGAATGGCAGGCCCGGCAGGTGTAGTAGACCGCGTCCCGGCCGGGCCCCTCGGTGAGGCCGCCGTAGTCGAACTCCTCGGCGTCCTGCGCGACGGCGGGGGCCGCGAGGCCCCCGACCGTCAGCAGAAAGAGCGCCGCAGCCAGCGCCGGCAGCCGCATCACGAGGCCACGCGGACGGCGATGCGGTGCATGGAGTTGTTCAAATAGCCCTTGGGGTTCCACGCGATGGCGAAGGGCTGCGAGACGCCTTCGGAGTCCGTCGCGCGCGCCCAGATCTCGTAGTAGCCCTTCTCCGGGAAGGTGAGATCGGCCGTCCAGCGCTGCCAGGCATAGGGGTTGGCCGGCGCCTTGAGGTCGGCCTCCTGCCAGGTCGAGCCGAAGTCGATGCTGACGTGCATGGCCTCGACTTCCCGGTCGCCGGCCCAGGCGTGGCCGGTGGCCTGCAGGTTGCGCCCGTCGCTCACCTCGTGGCCCGTCTCCGGGCTGGTGATGATCGACTTCACCGGCATCGACTGGATGATCTCGAAATCCTCCTCCGGCACCTCTTGGCCGGGCGCCACGGGATAGAAGGGGACGCGGTAGGAGGTGCCGGTCATCTTCGGCCCGTCGTGCACCACGTCGCGCAGCTGGATGCGCTTCAGCCATTTCTGGGAGCAGGAGCCTGGCCAGCCCGGACAGACGGTGCGCACCGGAAAGCCGTTCAGGGTCGGAATCGGCCCGCCGTTCATCTCGAAGGCGATGATGGAATAGGGGTTCATCGCCTTTTCGATCGGCACCCCGCGCGAGATCGGCAGCTTGTCCGGGTCGCCCGACAGGTGGCCGTCCATGCCGTAGTGCGCGGTATAGATGGCGCTCGACTTGACCTGCGCCGCCTTGAGCACGTCGGCGTAGCGCACGCCGGTCCATTCGGGGTTGCCGACCGCGCCGAGGGTCCATTGGTTGCCCGAGGCCGGCGGGTTGAAGGCGGCGCGCCCGTTGCCGCCGCACTCGAGCTGCATCTGCAGGGTCACGACCTCGAATTGGCTCTTCAGGTCGTCGAGGCTGAGCGTCAGGGGATTGTCGACCTCGCCGTCGACGGTCAGCGACCAGCCCGAGGCGTCCATCGATTCCGCCATCTCGGGGACCGTGCCGTTGTTGCGCACGAACAGGCGGTCGTTGGGAGTCACGTCGTCGTTCAACAGATGAACCGGCGTCTCCGCGTTGATCGGGCGGTCGTTGAGGACGGTCAGGCCATCCTTGCCCTCGAGCTTGAAGTCGGTGGTCTCGTCGGCCAGAGCCGAGGGGATGAGTCCCGCCGGCATGTTGCGGTGGAAGGGAATGGTGCCGCCCACCACGGCGGCCATGGTGGCCAGGCCGGCGCCCTTCAGGAAGCCGCGGCGGTTCTTCTCGGCGATACGGCCGAAAACCAGATAGTCCGCGCGTTCCGGATCGTCCTCGTAGAGTTCGCAGATGCCGCGTTCTTTGGCGCTGTCCGACATGGCGTGCCTCCCTTCGTTGGCTTGAAACGGTCTCAGGTCGTGTTCCGCCTAAGGGTAAAGACCCGATCGGCGCCGGTTTTATTCCCTGCGATCTGGCGTCGAGGCGATTTTTCGCGCCTCGGCCAGGGGCCGGGGGCCACGGCGTCAGGCGGTGTCGGGCGGGGTCAGGCGGGGTCAGGCGGCGTCAGGCGGCGCAGGGTCGGCTGCGCGACCGGCTGCGGGTCAAAGCGGTGCGGGTCTCGGGGCCGACCGGGGCATAGGTCCGGCTCACGTCGTAGACCGTTTTCAGGACCACCGCGTAATGGCGGGGGTCCATGCCGCTGGCGAGCAGGGCGTAGCCGATGCGCCCGACCCGCCAGGCGAATTTCTGGCTGTCCTCGCCGGCCAGCGCCACGGGTTTCTCCGGGAGGCTCTCGGCGGCCGGCAGGATGATCAGGCTGACCCGGCAGCCGCGGGTGCCGCGGTAGCCAACGTGCAGGCCGCGGCCGTAGTCCGAGGAAACCGGCCGCAGATAGCCGACCGTGAGCCGGGCGGCGGACAGGTCGGGCACCTGCGCCGCCTGGCCCAGTTGCGAGAGGTTGGCCAAGAGGGTAGCGGCGCTGGGCTCGGGCTCCGCGTCCGGCGGCGAGCCGGCCCAGGTCTGATGGAGCCGGACCGCCAGCTCGCGCCATGTCGGGTCGCCGCTCGCCGGCCCGAGCGGCAGCAGGACCGCGCTGAGGATCAAGACGAACGCCAGCGCGGCGGCGGTGGCGCCCAGCATCGCCCAGGTCCGTCCGCCCACGCGCGCCGCGCCGCCGGCCGGCGGGCGCGCGCCTCGGCGCATCTCGCCCAGCTCGTCCGGCAGGGGCGCCGCGGCCTCGTCGTTCACCGTGGCCTTCAGTCGGGCGATCATGGCGACCCGCTCGGCGAGCTCCGGGTCCTCGGCCACCGCGCGGGCGACCGTGGCCGCCTCGCCCGCCGTCAGCTCGCCGTCGGCGTAGGCGTTGAGGTCGCGCCAGCTCGGCCCGCGCTCGCTCATGGGCGGCTCCCCTCGCGGCGGCGCGCCAGGCTGTAGACGTTGTGCTCCGAGATGGCGGCGAGCAGGGCGCGCCGCGCCCGGCTCACCCGGCTCATCACCGTGCCGACCGGAACCTGCAAGAGCGCGGCGGTCTCCGTGTAGCTGAAGCCGGCGATGTCCACCAGCGCGATGATCTCCCGGTGGGCGGCGCTCAAAGAGGTCATGCCGGCGCGCACCGTGAGCCGGTTGATCAGGCTCTCCTCGACCCGCAGGCTGGCGGGATCCGCGACCTCCGTCTCGTCGTCCAGCGCCAGCAGGGCGGGCGCGCCGTTGCGGTGGCGGTCGATCGCGGCGTTGCGCAGGATGCGGAACAGCCAGGCCCGGTAGGCGGCTTCCTCGACCGGGGGCGTGCGCGCGGCCAGCGACTTGACCATGCAATCCTGCATCACCTCGAGGGCGAGGTCGCGGTCGTTCGTCAAGCTGACGGCGTAGCCGAAGAGGCGGCCGAGATAAGGCTCCAGGCGATCGCCTCCGTTGCCGCTCATAAGTCCTCCCGG
>JAWWCG010000287.1:0-5394 GCA_033720555.1 Kiloniellales bacterium
CAGGCCCGAGCAGGAATCGTGATAGGTGACCCGCCCCTCGAAGCGCGCGCCCACCCGCGCGACGCCGCGCACGTCGGCGAGGAACGACACCAGCTCGAAGGTCCGCGCCGCCAGCGCCTCGGCGCGCGCGCGCAGCGCCGGGTCCGCGTCGAACAGGGCGGGATAGTGGTGCTTGATCATGCCGGCGCATGAGCCCGACGGCGCGACCACGAAGTCGTAGCCCTCGAAGGCGGCGATGACTTGGCCGGCGATCGCCCTGGCGTCCGCCCGGTCGCCGGAATTGTAGGCCGGCTGGCCGCAACAGGTTTGGGCCGCCGGCACCTCGACCCGGCAGCCGGCGTCCTCCAACAGCTTGACCGCCGCCAGCCCGACGCTGGGTCGGAAGAGGTCGACCAGGCAGGTGACGAAAAGGCCCACGACGGGCGAGTCCGTGCTCATCTCTGCGGCAGCCTCGACAGGATCGCCAAGCTGCAAGAATGGTCCCGCCGCGCCAAAAAAGGCAAGGGAGCGGGCTCGTTCGCCGGAGACGGCGGCCGGCTCAGCCCGTCGGCAGGTAGCGCTCGGCCACGGCGTTCGGCAGCAGCAGGTAGTAGCGCCCGCCTTGCTTCATGCGCCCGGCGTAGTGGAGCGCTTCCTCGCCGTAGCCCCAGAAGAAATCGCCGCGCACCGGCCCCTTGATGGCGCCGCCGATGTCCTGCGCCACCATCAGACGGCGCAGCGGCTGCCCGCTGCCCGGCCAGGTGGTGTCGAGCCAGAGGGGCGCGCCCAAGGGCATGAAGGCCGGGTCGACGGCCAGCGATCGGCGCGGCGTCAGCGGCACGCCGTAGCCGCCGATCGGCCCCTCGCCCTCGATGATGCGGAAAAAGGTGAAGCGGCGGTTGCGGCGCATGATCTCGTGCGCCTGGCCCGGATTGGCGCGCAGCCACTCGTGGATGTGCTGCATGGAGGCCTCGCCGGGGCGGACCTTGCCCTCGTCGAGCAGGACCTGGCCGATGGCGGTGAACGGCAGGCCGTTGGTCGCCGCGAAGCCGACGCGCACGACCTCGCCGTCCGGCAGAATGACCCGGCCCGATCCCTGGACGTGCAGGAAGAAGGCGTCGACCGGATCGTCGATCCAGACGAGCTCGAGGCCCTGGCCGGCCAAGGCGCCGTCCTCGATCGTCGCGCGGTCCAGATAGGGCACCACGCGGCCGTCCTCGACCCGGCCGACCAGCCGGATCCCGTCGAGATCGCCGCGGAAGCTGCCGAGATCGGCGGTGACGAGGTCGGGCGGCTTGGCGTAGAGCGGCCATCCGTGGCGGCCGTCCGGCGCCAGCGCGCCGCGCAGTTCGGCCTCGTAGTAGCCGGTGAAGACGCCGTCGGTTTGCCGATTGTTGCCGACCGCGAAGGGCGTGAAATGCCGCTCGAGGGCGGATCTGAGCGCGGCGTCGTCGCCTGGCGCAAGCGAATTCAGCGTGTCGCAGGCCTCGCGCCAGTCCGCCACGGTGCCGGCCACCGGACCGGCCGGGCCCTCGGGCCCGAGCGCGCGCTCGTCGGGAGCCGCCGCAAGGCGGCCGCAGGAGCGGCGCAGGGCGGGCAGCGCCTCGGACAGCGAATCCTCAGACCAGCCGGGCAGAGCGGCGTAAGCGACCGGGCTCAGCGTCAGGCGCTCGGGCAAGGCCTCCGGCGGCGTCTCGACCTGTTTGCCCTCGCAGCCGGCAAGCCAGAGGGCCGCCAGCAGGCCGACGGCCCAGGCTCCGCGTGCGCCGCGCCGGCGCGCTCGACTCCAGCGACTCCACGTCATGACAGCCAGGGAAAAGATCAGGCCGGCGGGGCCGGCGCAAGCTCAATTCGAGCTGCCGGTCGCCACCAGCGTCCAGTTCGGGTCGCGGCTGCGGGTGTTGCGCGCGAAGGTCCAGATATCCGTCACCGTGGCGACGCCGCTCGGGTCGCCGTCCACCACCTCGCCGTCGGCGTTGCGGGTCACGTTGATCTGCTCCGAGACGAACTTGATGGTGACGAAGGCGGTCTTGCCCTGCAGCTCCGCCTCGATGATTTCCGCCTCGGTGATGCCGACCAGCGTGCTCTCGAGGGTCTCTTGGTTGTCGAGGCGCGCCTTGATCGCCCCGGAGAAGTCGCCGAAGACGTCGTTGCTGAGCAGCGGCCGCAGAGTCTTGGTGTCGCCGGCGGCGAAGGCGGTCACGATCATCTCGAACGCCACTTTCGCGCCGTTGACGAAGCTGTCCGGCTCGAAATTGCGGTCGGCCAGCTTGATCTGGGTCAGGCCCTGCTCCAGCGGGCTGCCGTCGCCGGCCGTCCCGCTCGCCTGCTGCTCGCCCGGCGCGCCGCGCTCCGGCAAGGCGATGACCTTGTCCTCAGAGGCTTCCTCGCTGCCGCGCTTGCGGAAGGGGTCGTACTTCTGAGCCTGCTCGTTGCCACTGCGCCGCCCCAGGACGCTGCGCAGACGCAGCACCAGGAACGCGGCGATGGCGGCAAACAATATGATGTCGAGGAACTGAATACCGTCGCCCATTCGGTAATTTTCCAACCCGTACCCACCGCGGCTTGTGGAGGCGAACGCGTCGTCCGACAGGCGTGTAACCCTGGACCCTGCCTTCACATCGCGCTAGGAGATGCTGCGGCCCCCGCCTCGGCAGTCGCGACCAAGCCTGCAAAGGCGTGGTTGCCCCACTAAGTATACAGCGTAGATAAGAAACTGGTAGGGAAAGAGCAAGCTTGGCTATCTTACTGCTGGCCGTATTGATCGGGGTGCCGCTGATCGAGATCGGATTGTTTATTGAAATCGGCGGTTTGATCGGCTTGTGGCCGACCCTGGCGGTGGTGGTGCTGACCGCGCTGGTCGGCACCTGGCAACTGCGCGCCCAGGGCCTGGCGACGGTGGCGCGCGGCCGCCAGCAGCTCGACCGCGGCGAGCTGCCGACGCGCGAGCTGTTCGACGGCTTCTGCTTGGTGATCGCCGGCGCCCTGCTTTTGACCCCCGGATTCATGACCGATACGATCGGATTGGTCCTGTTCGTGCCCGGCGTGCGGGACTGGCTGCGCCGATTCCTGGCGAGCCGCATGCAAACCGCGACCCAAACGCGGGTCTGGGTCGACGGCGAGGAGATTTCCGGCGGTCCGGGCCGGCCGCCGCCGGGGCCCGGCGGGCGGGTCATCGAGGGCGAATATCGCGACCTCAGCGATCCCCACGAGGACGATGGCGCCGACAAAGGCGACGGCAAAGACGAGGACAAAGACGACGACGGCGCCGCACCGCCGCGGGGCGGACGACCGCGATGATTCTGCTCCGCCACGCGCAATCGGAGTTCAACGCGGCCTTCTCGACCACCAGGGTCGACCCGGGCATCGAGGATCCGCGCCTTACCCCCCAAGGCGAGCGACAGGCGGCGGAGGCGGGCGCGCGCCTGGGGGGCCTCGCACTTCGCCGCGTGGTGGCCAGCCCCTATACGCGAACCCTCCACACGGCGCACATCATCGCCGAGGTGCTGGGACTTCCGGTATCGGTCGATCCGCTGATCCGTGAACACGCCGCGTTCGTCTGCGACATCGGCACCGCGACTTCGGAGCTCCGGCGGCGCTGGCCGCGCTGCGAGTTCGGCGACCTGCCCGAGGTCTGGTGGCCCGAGGGCGGCGAGAGCGAAAGCGACGTGCGCACCCGTTGCGAGGCTTTCCGGCGCGCCAGCGCGGGGCTCGGCGATTGGCCGCACATCCTCGTGGTGAGCCATTGGGGGTTCATTCGCGGGCTGACCGGCCAAGAGCTGAGCAACGGCGACATGATCCGTTACGATCCGGTGCGGACCGCGACGACGGTGGTTGTGAGCGAGGTCGGCCCATGCTAGCCACACGCCTAGCCACAGGCGCGACACTTTAGGAAGAACGCCATGAGCGAACAGCCATCGATCGACGACGAGCCGGAGGCAGGGGGCGCGGACCCCCAGACCGGCGAATCCCCCGGCGAATCGCCCGGCGGGCGCGCCTCGGACGCGCACACCGCGTTGTCCATCACGCGGCAGTACATCAAGGACTTCTCCTTCGAGAACCCCAACGCGCCCGATATCTACGATTCGTTCCGCGAGGAGGGCCCCGAGCTCAAGGTGAGCGTCGATATCGCGGCCACCCCGCGCGGCGGCAACTCTCATGAGGTGGTGCTGAGCCTCAACGTGTCGGCGAAGTACGAGAAATTCACCGCCTTCATCATCGAGCTGGAGTACGCCGCCCAGGCGGAACTCGGCGCGAACGTCTCGGCGGAACGCGCCGAGCACATGCTGATGGTCGAGGTGCCGCGCTATATCTTTCCCTTCGTGCGCAACGTCATCGCCAATGCGACCCGGGAAGGCGGCTTTCCGCCGCTTCTCTTGAGCCCGATAAACTTCCGCAAGGTCCACGCCAATCGGCAATCCGAAGCGGCGCCCGAGTCCTCGTAGGGACCAGGGTCGCTATGAGGACCAGGGTCGATCGGCGATCGGTCGAGGTTTCGGCGCGCGGCTAACGCCGCCAGATCGGCGAGCTCATCCTCTCGATGAAGGCGTCGTGCGCTTGGCGTTCGTCGTCGCCCGGGCCATGCGGGCGGGCCGGGCGCACCGGGCGCGGGGCCGTCGCCACAGGCGCGACCGCCTCGGCGTTGGCCGCCAGATCCAGGCCCGGCTGCCGGCCGCCGCAGAGTTCGAGATAGACCTCCGCCAAGAGCTCGCAGTCGAGCAGCGCGCCGTGCAGGGTGCGGGTCGAATTGTCGATCTCGAAGCGCCGGCAGAGCGCGTCGAGGCTGACCTGGGCGCCGGGAAAGCGGCGGCGGGCCAGCGCCACGGTATCGGTCGCCCGGTCCCCCGAAAGCGGTGCGAGGCCCGCGCGGCCGAGTTCGGCGTTGAGAAACTTGAGGTCGAACTCGGCATTGTGAATCACCAGGGGAGACTCGCCGACGAAATCGAGCAACGCCACGGCCACCTCGGGAAACACGGGGAACCCCGCCAGGAACTCCCCCGACAGGCCGTGAATCCGGTAGGCCTCGTCCGGCATGTCCCGCTCGGGATTGATATACTGCTGATAGTGGCGGCCGGTCGCGACGTGATTGACCAGCTCCAAGGCCGCGACCTCGACCAGGCGGTGCCCGGCCTCCGGGTCGAGGCCGGTGGTTTCGGTATCGAGAACGATTTCCCGCATCTCGGGGTCGCGATCAGCCTTGGCGTTGCCGGGCGCCGGTCGACTGGCGCCGCGGTCGGCGCCGCGACCGCCATCGGCCGGCGCGCAGCAGTCTGACGATGGCCGAGAGCTGACGCAAGGTCCGGCCCTTGCTCAGCCCGGTCTTCACGACGAAATCCGCCCGCCGGCGCTTCTCGGCATCTGAAAGCTGCGCCGCGAGGATGCCTCGGAATCGCTCGCGGGTCATGCCGGCTCGCC
>JAWWCG010000288.1:0-5376 GCA_033720555.1 Kiloniellales bacterium
AGGATGCCGAACACCGACTGCACGAACAGCGGCGGCTCCACCAGGCCGCGGTCGAGGAAGTGGGCGAGGTTGTAGAGATGGGCGATGTCGTAGCATTCGAACTCGAAGCGCGTCGCGTTCTCGCGGCAGGCGCCGAGGATCTTCTCGATGTCCTTGAAGGTGTTCTTGAACACCAGGTCGCGGCTGCCCTCCAGGTGGGCGCGCTCCCAGTCGTGCTCGAACTCCTTGAAGCGGCTCAGCATGGGGAAGAGGGCGAAGTTCATCGAGCCCATGTTGAGCGAGGCGACCTCGGGCTTGAGCTCGGCAGCGGGGCGCATGCGCTCGTCCACCGTCATGGTCGGTCCGCCGCCTGTCGTAATGTTTACAACGGCTTCAGTCGCTTGCTTGATGCGCGGCAGGAAGTTCATGAAGACCGCCGGGTCCTGGGTCGGCCGGCCGTCCTCGGGGTCGCGGGCGTGCAGGTGGAGGATCGCGGCGCCGGCCTCCGCCGCGCCGATCGCCGCTTCGGCGATCTCGTCCGGCGTCACCGGCAGGTAGGGCGACATGGAGGGCGTGTGGATCGAGCCGGTGACGGCGCAGGTGATGATGACTTTGCGGGGCGTGGCCATGGTTAGGATCCTGTGGGGGCTATGTGCGGGTTTATATGCGGATCTAGCGCTTCGCGGAGGCGGCCTCAACTCTCGGCGGTTCGCCAAGCTTCGACCAGCTCGGGGATCTGGTCGCTGCGCCGGCGCGGCAGGTCGTCGCCCGGGCGGTACCAGGGCAACTGGCTTTCGACGCAGGCGTGCTCGCGCGGCACGACGTCCTCGGGCCGGTCGAGCGAGCCGACCGCGAGGTTCGTCCACGCCGGCCGGTCCGGCGACATCCAGACCAGGCGGGAGCCGCAGCGGCGGCAGAAGCCGCGCCGCCCGAACGGCGAGGAGCGATAGAAGGTCGGCTCTTCGCCCGTGAACGCCAGCCTGCCCGGGCGCACCAGCACGGCGACCTCGGCCGGCGTGCCGGACGACCTCTGGCACATGCGGCAATGGCAGTAGTAGGCCGACGTCACATAGGCCTCGGCCTGGTATCGGACGGCGCCGCAGAGGCAGCCGCCGGTCACCATGTCGGCTCGCTCGTCCATCTATCGCGCCTCCGTCGCAAATTGGGTCACGCCACCGCCTCCGGCAGGCGCCACCAGGCAGTCGTCGGCGAGCGGGACGACCGGCGTCAGGTCGCGGTGGTGCTGGTGGTCGCGCCGCGTCTTCTTGGTCGGCGCGTTGGCGACCGGGTTCAAGATGAGCGAGTAGATCCGCCGGTGCCAGGGCGACATGTTGGGCGGCGAGCCGTGCACCATGAGGTCGCCGAAGATCAGCACGGTGCCCGGCGGGCCTTTCGTCGAGAGGATGTCGCCCTCGGCGACCAGCCGGGCGACGGTGTCGCGGTCGACGCACCACAGGGGATAGCTGGTGGTCGCCGTGTCGAGGGCGGCCGGCGCCGGGCCATGCCTGTGCGAGCCGCGGATGAACCACAGCGGCCCGTTGAACTCGCTCGCCTCGTCGAGAAGGATGTGCAGGTTGAGCGCCAGCGGCGCCGGCACGCCGTCCTCGTTGTGATGGGTGGCGAAGTCGTAGTGCCACTGCCAGACCTCGCCGGCGAAGGCGGGCTTGGCGTTCACCTTGTCCTGCTGGATGTAGAGGCGCTGGTCGCCGAGAATCTGCCAGGCGGGCTCGACCAGACGCGGATGGCGCGCCGCCCGCGCGTAGGTCTCGTCGCGCAGGTGCAGGCCCATGGCGGTGCGCACCTCGCCGGAGGCCTTCTCGCGAAAGTTCTCGGGCGCGTCCTCGGCGAACAGGCGGGCGAGCGGCCGGCGCAGCGCCGCGACCTCGGCGGCCGAGAACAGGCCGGGCAGCACCAGGACGCCGTCCTCGTGGTAGCGGGCGAGCTGCGCCTCGGTGAGCCGCATGACCACATCCTCCCTCCTGGCCGGCCAGTGTGACGCAAAGCGGGCTGGCCCGGCAATGCGTCACGCCGCGTCGTCGAGGCTGCGTCCGTCGAGCGCCGCGTCCAGCACGCGCACGGCGTGATAGGCGCGGCGGCCGCTGCCGTGGGCGATCTGCTGGCGGCAGGAGACGCCGTCGGCGACGATCAGGGTGGCGGGCTCGGCGGCGCGCACGGTGGGCAGCAGCGAGAGCTCGGCCATGCGCAGCGAGACCTCGTAGGTCTCCCGGCCGTAGCCGAACGACCCGGCCATGCCGCAGCAGCTCGAGGTCACCGGCTCCACCGCCAGGTCGGGCACGCGGCCGAGCGCGCCGGTCACCGCGGCGAAGGCGCCGAAGGCCTTCTGGTGGCAGTGGCCGTGCACCAGGGCCTTGCGGTGGGGCAGGGCGGAGAGCGTCAGGGCCGCGCGGCCCGCGCGATCCTCGCGCTGCAGGAACTCCTCGAGGGTCAGCGCCGCCCCGGCCAGGCGGGCGGCCGCCTCGCCGGGCAGGAGGGCCGCCAGCTCGTCGCGCAGGGTGAAGAGGCAGGCCGGCTCCAGGCCGACCACCGGCAGGCCGCGGTCGAGCAGCGGCGCCAGCGCGTCCAGCATCCGCCGCAGCTCGCCGCGCGCCTCCGCCACCATGCCGACCGAGAGATAGGTCCGCCCGCAGCACAGCGGCCGACCGTCCCCGGCCTCGGCGACATGGACGGCGTAGCCCGCCGCGCCCAGCACCCGCGCCGCGGCGCGCAGGTTGTCCGGCTCCAGGTAGCGGTTGAAGGTGTCGGCGAGCAGGACGACCCCAGGCTTGTCGCTGCCGGGCCGGCCCTCGTCCGGAGGCGGGACCTCAGCCGCCGAGAAGGGATCGCGGCGCCATCGCGGCGGCGCGCGCCGGGCGCTGAGGCCGAGCGCGCGCTCGGCGAGCCACGGCAGTCCCGGCGCCCGGGCGGCGAGGTTCACGAGCGGCGCGAAGCGGGCTGCCCACGGCGCGATCCGGGGCAGGTGGCCCAGCAGGCGCTCGCGCAGGGGCAGGCCGTGGCGCCGCGCCATCTGGTAGAGCACCTCGGTCTTCATGCGCGCCATGTCGACGCCGACCGGGCATTCGCGCTTGCAGGCCTTGCAGGCGACGCAGAGCGACAAGGTCTCGGCCATGTCCGGCGAGGTGAGGGCGTCGGGACCGAGCTGGCCGGACAGCGCCAGGCGCAGCGTGTTGGCGCGGCCGCGGGTCAGGTGCTGCTCGTCCTTGGTGACCCGGTAGGACGGGCACATGACATTGGCGTCGAACTTGCGGCAGGCGCCGTTGTTGTTGCACATCTCCACGGCGCCGGCGAAGCCGCCCCAGGCCGACCAGTCGAGGCCGGTCTCCGGCGCCGCCGTCTGGTAGCCCGGCTTGAAGCGGAACAGGGCGCGGTCGTCCATCTTGGGCGCGCGCACGATCTTGCCGGGATTGAACAGGCCCTGGGGGTCGAGGGTGTCCTTGACCTCCTCGAAGGCCGCCACCAATCGGCGGCCGAACATGGCCTCGTGGAACTCGGAGCGCACCAGGCCGTCGCCGTGCTCGCCGGAGTGGGAGCCCTTGTAGGCGCGCACCATCTCGAAGGTTTCCTCGGCGATGGCGCGCATGGCGCGCGCGCCCGCCTCGTCCTTGAGGTTGAGGATCGGGCGCACGTGCAGGCAGCCGACCGAGGCGTGGGCGTACCAGGTGCCGCTGGTGCCGTGCTTGCGGAAGATCTCGTCGAGCCGCTGGGTGTAGTCGGCCAGGTCGTCGAGCGAGACGGCGCAGTCCTCGATGAAGGAGATCGGCTTGCCGTCGCCCTTCATCGACATGACGATGTTGAGGCCGGCCTTGCGCAGCTCCCAGACCGATTTCTGGAACGCCGGGTCGATCGCCTCGACCACGCCGCCGGGCAGGCCGAGGTCGGCCATCAGCTCAGAGAGCCGGGCGAGCTTGCAGCGCTGTTCGCCCGCGTCCTCGCCGGCGAACTCGACCAGCAGCAGCGCCTCCGGGTGGCCGCGCACCGCCTCGGCGATGGTCGCCTGGAACAAGGGGATCTCGCGCGCCAGGTCGATCAGCGTGCGGTCCACCAGCTCGACCGCGGCCGGCTCCAGGGCGACGATGTGCCGGGTCGAATCCATGGCCTGGTAGAAGCTCGGGAAGTGGCACACGCCGAGGGTCTTGTGGGGCGGGATCGGCTGCAGCTCCAGCTCGAGCGCCGTGAAGAAGGCGAGGGTGCCCTCGGAGCCGACCAGCAGGTGGGCGAGGTTGGGGCCCGCCGCCTCGGCGAGGGCGTCGAGGTTGTAGCCGCCCACCCGGCGCATGACCTTGGGAAAGCGCGCCGCCATCTCGGCCGCCTCGCGCCGGCCGATCTCGGCGAGGCGCCGCGCCAGGGCCGGGTCGCCGCCCGGCGCGGCGTCCGGTTCCGCCGCCGGCCCGGCGAAGCGCAGGCTGCGCCCGTCGGCCAGCACCGCCTCGATGGCGCGGACGTTGTCGCGCATCAGGCCGTAGCGCAGCGAGCGGGCGCCGCAGGAATTGTTGCCGGTCATGCCGCCCAGGGTGGCGCGGCTGCTGGTCGAGGGATCGACCGGGAAGAACAGGCCGTGGGGCTGCAGGACGGCGTTCAGCCGGTCGAGCACCAGGCCGGGCTCGACCGTGACGCGGCGCGCCGCCGGATCGAAGTCGAGAACGCGGTCGAGATGCTTGCTGGCGTCGACCACCAGGCATTCGCCCACGGTCTGCCCGCATTGCGAGGTGCCGCCGCCGCGCGGCAGGACCGGCACGCCCATCTCGCCGGCGATCTCGATGGTGCGCACCACGTCGTCGCGCGAGCGCGGCACGGCGACCCCGATCGGCTCGATCTGATAGTGGGAGGCGTCGGTCGAATAGCGCCCGCGGCTGAAGGCGTCGAACAGGATCTCGCCGTCGAGGGCCGTCTCGAGGCGGGCGGCGAGCTTGGGGTCCCCGATCATCGCCTCGTCCATCGCCGGCGCCGGCTCACGCGCCGAAGCCCCCGCGAAGACGCAGGTCTCCCGGCGTCTGCCCGGCCATTGAGCGCCTCCCTCTCATCGCCCCGTTTATCGCGCCATTTATCGCCCGGTCGACCGCCTTGGCGCAAACGCCCTTGAGTTCTGCGAAGCTTGAATACAATATGCCACATGTCGATTAGCGGCGCGGAGCCGCGGAAATTCGTTCTTCACCAATAGGTTGTGGTGCGATTCTGATGATTTGTATTGGTGATGGATCGAGACGCCGGCCCGCGCCAACCCGCACCGGCCCGCACTGGCCTGGGGCGGGGTGCGGGTGACGGTGGCCGAGGGTCGTGCGGTCGCGGCCGGCCTAGCGGCCCGGGGCAGCCGGCGAGGGTGGGCCGCCCGTGAGGACGCGCCGCCGCCGAGCGATAGACTGCGAGCGACGCACCGTGAGC
>JAWWCG010000289.1:0-5355 GCA_033720555.1 Kiloniellales bacterium
CCGATGTTGCCGAGGCCGAGGACGCGCGAGCCGTCGGTGACGATGGCGATCGTGTTGGCCTTGTTGGTGTGCGCGTAGACCGCCGCCGGATCCTCGACGATCGCCCGGCACGGGGCCGCGACGCCGGGCGTGTACCAGAGCGCGAAGTCGTCGCGCCCGCGGATCGGGCATTTCGGCATGGTCTGGATCTTGCCGCGATATCGGCGATGCAGGCGCAGCGCCTCGGCCGCCGAACCGGCGGCTTCCGAAGGTCGCTCCTTGGGGTCGGTCATGGGCGTCTCCTGCCACTGCCGGGAGGAGGAGAGTCGTGCCCGTCTCGCCGGCTTCGCGCCGTGATCTGGATCAGGCCGCGCCGCCGCGCGCCGCCCTAGAATAACTCGAGACGCGAATGCTAGTGTCCCCGATCCGACGATAGACGCCCGCCGATCGCATGCGCGGCCGGCGCGAAAAGGAGCCGCCATGGCGATCCGAAAAATATTGGTGCCTCTCAGCGGCCGGTACGATCCGGAAGATCCCGAATCCCTGGAACTGCCGGCTCTCGAAACCGGGTTTCTCCTCGGCCGCCGATTCGACGCCCATGTCGAGGTGTTCTGCATCGAGGCCGAACGGGCCGCGGCGCGGACCCATCTCGCACCTTGGATTCCCGGCGCGGTGGTCGACGAGCTGCTCGACACGCTCGACCGGGAGAGCAACAAGCGCCGCGAACGGGCCGAAGCCCTGTTCGAGGCCGTCGCGGCGCGCTTCGCGCCGCTGCGGACGCCGCAGCCCCGCGCTGAGAGTGGCTTTTCCGTGAACTTTGTCGAACGCGTGGGTCCGGTGCGCGGCTCGCTCGCCGTTCGCGGCCGGCTCGCCGACGTCATCGTCGCCGCGCGCCCGGAGGCGGAGAGCGAGGACGATTGTCCCTTGCTGCTCGAGGTCGCCCTGCGGGAGACCGGCCGCCCCGTTCTCATCTGCCCCGCGAGAAGCACCGACGCCTTCGGCCTGCGGATCGCGATCGCCTGGAACGGCAGCGCCGAGGCGTCGCGGGCGGTCGCCATGGCCATGGACTTCATCCTCGCGGCCTCGGAGGTCACCGTGATCACGGTGAACGAGACCGAGCCTTTCGAGCCCGACGCCGACAGCCTCGTGGAGTTCCTGCGCTGGCACGGCGTCGCGGCGCAAGGCATCGTCCTCGATGGCACGGCCCAATCGGCCGGCCGCGTCCTGCTCGAGAAGATCGCCGATGTCGGGGCCGATATGCTGGTGATGGGCGCTTACACGCGCAACCGGCTCCGGCGCCTGGTGTTCGGCAGCGTGACCGGCACGGTGCTCCGCGAAGCCGCCTTGCCGGTCTTGATGGTGGACTGACCCGCCGCCCGGCCATGACAGGCCAAGGCCGACAAGGGCGGCGCCCGCGCGCCCGCGAGACGGCAGAGACCTGCGAGGCGGCGGCGCTCGCCTATCGCCGGCTCGGCTGGTCGGTGATCCCTCTGAGGGCGAAGTCGAAGATTCCGAGATTGCCGTGGCAGGAGTTCCAGGATCGACGCGCCGACGAGGAGGAGATCCGCGCCTGGTTCAAGCGTTGGCCCCGGTGCAACGTCGGCGTCGTCACCGGGCCGGTGTCGGGCCTGGTCGTGCTGGACATCGATCCGCGTCACGGCGGCGACGAGAGCCTGGAGCGGTGGATCGCGCGTCACAGCCCACTGCCGCAAACGCCGGAGGCGGTGACCGGCGGCGGCGGCCGGCACCTCTATTTCGCGACCCGGGACCCAGGCTTGGGGAACCGCGTGGCGATCGTCCAGGGAATCGACCTGCGCGGGCGCGGCGGCATGATCGTCGCGCCGCCGTCGATCCATCCCTCCGGCCGGGCTTATGCCTGGACGCCGGGACGCGCCCCGGCCGAGGTGCCGCCGGCGCCGCTGCCGCAGTGGCTGCACGAGCGGCTGAGCGCCCAGATGACCGGCCGCGGCCATCCGCTCGCCTATTGGCGCAGCCTGTCGCGCACCGGCGTCGAGCAAGGCCGGCGCAACAGCACCATCGCCTCTTTCGCCGGCCATCTCCTGTGGCACGGGGTCGAGCCCGAGGTGGTGATGGAGCTGCTGCTCAGTTGGAACCAGACGCGCTGTCGCCCGCCGCTCGACGACGAGGAGGTGGCCCGGGTGGTCGCCAGCATCACCAAGCTGCATCGGCGCGAGGAGTCCGGGGGCGAGGCGTGATCGGCGACGCCTGCCGTCCCCACTGCCTCGAGGCAAAGGCGCGCCGCCCTAGTTGGTCTGCGGTTCCTGGTAAAAGGAGAAGACCTGCTCGGCGACCTGGTCCAGGGCCTGGTTGTCGGCGCCGCTCATCACGGCGAAGCCCAGTTTGTCCTCCAGCCAGAAGCGGGCCTGCACGTCGTCCATCTGGCTGGAGATGATGTTCGGATTGGGCGGCAGAGAGCTGGGCCAGATGGTGATCGAGACCCGCGTGCCCCTCTCGTCCTGAAACAGGAAATAGCCGACGAGTCGCCGTTCGTTGGGCAGAATTCGCGCGCCCCGGTAATCGAACCCGAGCTCCGACAGGTCGGGCCGCGTGATCGGTCTGTTGAAGATCTGCTCGGAGGCGCTGGTCAGTTCCTCGTCCTGATCCGGGCCGAAGGTCAAGACGCCGCCGGTATCGTTCGCGAAGGCCGCGAAGGCGAAGCTCGCGTTGGAGAGGATCAGGTCGGTCTCCGACGGTCCGCGGTCCAATTGACTATGGCCGCCCCAGCCGACGGCGCCGCCCAGGACGAAGATGAACAGGGCGGCCGCGATCTCGACCAGACGCGAGGGGTGCCAATGACGGTGAACCGGCTTGGGCGGGACGTCCTCTTGCCCTTGCCGGGCCGCGTCCAGGACAGCGGTCAGCTTCTCCGGCACGGGCTCCTCGAGGATCTGCGCGCCGAGCGCCCTGAGCGCGTCGTCTTGCAGACGCAGGGCCTCGATTTCGGCCGCCTTGCCGGGATTCCGCGAGAGATAGGCCGCCACCTCGGCGCGGCGACGGTCAGGCAGTCTGTTGTCGAGGTAGTCCTGGAAATCCTGCTCGGTGAATTCGTCGGGCGTTGTCACGGCAACACCTTTACTTTCGAATCCTCGCGGCCCTCGAGAAGGTCCCGCAACGCCATTCGCGCCCGCGCAACGCGGGAGCGAACGGTTCCGATCGGCACGTTCAAGATGGCCGCCGCCTCCTCGTATTTCAATCCTTCGATAACGACCAGAAGCAGGACGTCGCGATGATCGCCGGGCAGCGACTCGAAGGCTTTCTGCACGTCCATGAACGCGACATGCGTCTCCTCGCCGCCGGCAACCGCGAACACCGGATGATCGTCTCGCAGGATCGAGGTCACGGGCCTCCTTTGCTCTTTGCGTCCCTCGCTGATGAAGGAGTTGCGCATGATGACGAACAACCAGGCGCGCATGTTCGTGCCGGTCTGCCAGGTGTGCAGCTTCTCGATCGCCCGCGCCAGCGTCTCCTGAACCAGGTCGTCGGCTTGGCTGCCGTCACGCACCAAGTAGCGCGCGTAACGCCGCAAGCGAGGAATCTCCTTCTCTATGAGAGCGAGCGTGTCTTCCATCGCTTACGGCTGGTCCCCTCCAGAGCATGCGAAAGACAGAGCGCCAACCCTACGTGGACAGGGGCCATCATTCGTGCCGTCATCCTATCATAGGGCCGTCGCTCGGCGGAAAAGGATAATGCCGGGCCAAGGCAGGCCGGGCCGCCTTACGGCTCATATCGTTTCGCCCGAACCACCTCTTGCGGTCCGTCGGAGGTCAGCTCCGGCTCGTCCGCCGGGTCCACGCGCGTCACCCAGTACAGCTTTTCGTCCTGAAAGCCGCTTTGAAAGCCGAGGCTTTCGTTCCCCGTCGGTACCTGGTCCGGACTCTCCCGCCGCTCCATCTCCTCGGCCAGAACGCGAGCCTGCGCCGAGGTCGGCGCCCGAACGATCACCTCCTCCCAGATCGGGTGATCCTGCCAGTAGGACGAGTCCGTGCGGGCCACGGGTGCCAGTCTCCACAAGGTCATTGCTCGCTCCTCTCGCGACGGTCCGACGGCCGCGCCCCTGTGGCGTCGCTGTGGCGCCCCTGATGCGCCCTTTGGCTTCGCGCCGGCGCCGCCGGATAAGAGCAGGCTAGCATGAATTCGCATGGGCGTTCACCGGGCCGCCCGGCCCGTCGTCCGTTCCGGCCCCGGCGGCCTTCCCATCACGAATCCGCTTCGCCGCTTCCGACTCGTCGATGCCGTCCGCGCCCGGGGCTTCATGGTCGTGCCTGGCGCGCGGCTCGTACCTCAGGTCCACGAGAACCGGAAAGTGGTCCGAGCCGAAGGACGGCAGGATGCGCAGGTCCCGGATGGTGAAGACCTGATCGATGAAGATATAGTCGAGCGGCCAGCGGATGAGCGGATTGCGCGCATGATAGCTGGCGAAGAAGCCGCGCCCGCGCCGCGGATCCAAGAGTCCGCTGATTCGCATGAAGAGCCTGGTGGTCGCCGACCATCCGACGTCGTTCAGGTCTCCCGCGACGATCGCCGGCCGGCCGCAGGCCCTCGCCTTTCGGCCGACCAGCAGAAGTTCGGCGTCGCGTTCCATCGTGTCTCGCAAGGGGGGCGGCGCCGGATGGACGCCGTGGAAGGCGACGAGGTCCCCGCTCGGCAGCTCGATCACGGCGTAAACCGAGGGGATCTCCGGGTCGACGAGAAAATCGACCCGCGACGACACCAAGGGGAGCCGGGAGTAGAGCACCATGCCGTAGGTGTCGTCCCGCGGTTGGCGGATCGAATGGGGAAGCCGTTCGGCCAGCGCGCGCAGGCCCCGGTCCCACCACGCGTCGGTCTCCACCAGAAGCACGAGATCGGGGTCCGCGTTTCGTAGGATCCGCAGCAGCGCGCCGAGCTTGCGGTTCTCCATGAGGACGTTGGCGATGACGATCCTGAGACCGGAGCGGGCGTGGCCGTCGCTTGCCGCGCGCACCTGAATCGGCGCCAGGGGCGTATAGGGAAAGATCCGGAACACCTGCCACGCCAATGCCAGGGCGAGCGCGCCCATGAGCAGCAGATCGAACGCGCTGTCGCGATCGAGGACGAAGAGATAGGCGGCGGCGGTCGCCAGCAGGAGGGCGGCAATCTGCAGCCTCGGAAAATCGAAGATCCGGATCCATTTCTTCGCCGTCGGCAGGAAGGGCAGGGCGGTCGCGGCGACGAGAAAAAGCCCCAGGCCAGCCAATAGACTTTTCATTTCCAAGATTCCCGATCGACGCCCCGCGGCGCCGCATGGCTGTCGTTTTCGTCTGCGCTCTGTACACGTCGATGCCCCTGGCCCCCGCCCCTGGCCCCCTCGGCCGGCGAAGCCGCCATTACATTAAA
>JAWWCG010000290.1:0-5331 GCA_033720555.1 Kiloniellales bacterium
CAGACACGGCATCGAAGCCCAGGGATTGTCCGATCTTGCGCGCGGCCTGTCCTTAACGCGGATCGAAGATGGGGCGGTGTCGCCATCGTCGCGCTGGAGGGTGGCGCGAGGCGATCGATGGCGAGCCATGTTTAATCTCCATCAAGGACGCCGGCGACCGCTACGCCGTTCAATGCGCCCATGGAGACAAGCTCGGCTCTTCGGCACGAACGACACCATGCGAGAGTGGGTCGCGCGGCCGCACGCTCAGCGCCTCCGCCGCCGGTCGCCGAGCTGCGGCTGAACCCCGATGGATCGCTGGTCGCGCTCGAGCCGGGCGACTGGTTCGTGTGCTTCGTGCCGGGGATCGACAAGCAGTGGTGGCACCCCTTCGTCCACAAGCGCCACACTCATGTTTTCGCCCTGCGCCCCGCCGGCGCCTGCAAATGGACGCTGTTCGAGCCCTGGTGGACACGCTTGCTTACCGCGACCGTCACGGGCGAACAGGCCAAGAAGTTTCTGCGGTGGGGTGCGCTCGGCGACGTCCTGCTGGTGCGGGAGGCGATTCCCGGCAGCGGCGGCCAGGTTCGCGGCTGGATGAACTGCGCCGGCCTCGCCGCCTATCTCTTGGGTCGGCCGTACTGGGTGTGGACTCCCCACGGACTTTACCGCCGGCTGGTGCGCGAGCCGAACGTCTGCCGCGTCGACGTCTCGAAGCTGCTCGATCGCGATCTATCGACGCTCGCTACGGCGGGTTCGCGCGCCGTCGCCGCCTGCGAGGAGTGCCGGCCCGACACCCTGCGGCGGCGCCCCGGCGCGCCGAAGCCGTTTTGCCTGCACTGCGGTCGGGATCTGGCGGATTTCCCGGAGGCGCGGGACCATGGCTAGGCGCTCGCGCGGACGCGCGCCGGCGCGCCTAGGCCCAAGGCCTTTGACGCCGCCGTGGCCGCCGTGGCCGCCCGGGCGTCCAAACGCGGGGCGCCAAGGCATGAAATCGAACAAGCGGAGGAACCCCATGCGAGCCCCCACCTTCGCCGCCGCCGCCTTCGGCGCGCTTCTTTTCGCCTCTGCCGTCGGTTACGCGGCCGACGTCGAAAGCCTGCCCGGCGAGGCACCGGGCGACAGGGCCATCGCGCAGCAATGCATGAAAGAGCTGCGGATGTTCGACGAGAAGCTCGCGAACATCGGCTTCGGCGTCATGCCGCCCGGCGGCTATAGCGTGGCCGAGCCCGGGGGCTACTACGCCTGGGGCGTCGAGGGGACGCCGCGCCAGAAGATTCAATCGTTGCGCGACGCGGCCTATGTCTATGCCCTCAACGGCGACGAGCCATCGTGTCAGATGGTGCTGTCTTCGATGCGCCAGCTCTTCCAGGACCACCAGAAGCTGGTGGGAAGCGAGGCGGACGACCCGGAGGCAAGGCGCGAGTGGCGCCGCGCCCATCTTTCGCGATCGAGGCCAGTGGCCGAGATGGACCACTTGCTGCGCGCCGACGTGCTGATCGGCGCGGAAATCCGCAACCTCGAGGACGAGAAGCTCGGCGAGATCGACGACCTCGTGCTTAATCCCGAAGAGCGAAACGTCCTCTACGTGCTGGTTTCCCACGGCGGCTTTCTCGGCTTCGGGGAACGTCTGATCGCCGTCCCCTGGAGCGAGATGCGCGCGACCGAGGATCACGAGATCTATGTGCTCGACGTGCCGGCGCGGGCTCTGGAGGACGCCCCCCGGATCGATCGCGGCAACTTCGCGAAAACCGCCGATCCGGCGTGGCGGCGCTCATTCTCGGCCTACTGGGAGGGCGTGCTGACGCGCTAGCGCGATGTCGTGCTCGTTCTGCGGGATCGGCGCGGGCCTCGCGCCGGAACGAGCGCCCAAGGTTAACCCCTGGCGAGCTTCCGAGACTCATCAGCTCAGCCGATTTGCAGCGGTCCGGTGCGCGAGAGCTCCCGTCTTTCGTTGTTGGCGAGGACGCAACCGGATAGGGTTCGGAACGGACTTTGGCGCGATCCACATGGGACCGAGAGTTGTGGATAAGTTGGACAAGCGGATCTTGACCCCGGCAGGCCTCGACACGCTCCTGCATGCGCTGCGGAGCCGGGGCTACCGCGTCGTCGGCCCGACCCTGAGCGACCAGGCGATCGTCTACGACGACATCGAATCGAGCGCGGACCTGCCCGCCGGATGGACCGACGAGCAGGACGGCGGCCACTATCGGCTCGTCGAGCGCGGCGACGACGCCTTGTTCGGCTATGCCGTGGGGCCGCATTCGTGGAAGAAGTTTCTTCACCCGCCCATCGAACGCCTGTGGCAGGCGACGCGCGACGGAAACGACGTGGCGGTCAGCGCCGAGCCGATTTCCGAGCAGCCCTTCGCCTTCGTCGGCGTGCGCGCCTGCGAGCTCCGGGCGATCGCGATCCAGGACCGCGTCCTGCTCGGCGGCCCCTACGTCGATCCCCGCTACTGGGCCCGGCGCGAGTCCTGCTTCATCGTCGCCGTCAACTGCGCCAAGGCCGGCGGCACCTGCTTCTGCGCCTCGATGAGCGCCGGGCCGAAGGCGGAGTCCGGGTTCGATCTATCCTTGACCGAGATCGCCGGCAATGGCGGGCATAGGTTCGTGGTCGAAGCGGGAACGGCCGCCGGCCGCGACCTGCTCGCCGAGATTCGGACCGCCGCGGCGAGCCCGGACGACATCGCCGCCGCCGAGGCGGTGGTCGCGCGAACCGCCGCCTCCATGGGGCGGGAGATGCGGGCCGAGGACGTGCCCGGCCTGCTGATGCGCAATCTCGAGCATCCGCGCTGGGACGACGTGGCCGAGCGCTGCCTGACCTGCGGCAACTGCACGATGGTCTGCCCGACCTGCTTCTGCACGAGCGTCGAGGACTCGAGCGATCTCGACGGCACGCAGACCTCGCGCACCCGGCGCTGGGATTCCTGCTTCACCATGGACTTTTCCTATATTCACGGCGGCAGCGTGCGCGCCGGCGCCCGCTCTCGCTACCGCCAGTGGATGACCCACAAGCTGGCGACCTGGCACGACCAGTTCGGCACGTCGGGCTGCGTCGGCTGCGGCCGCTGCATCACCTGGTGCCCGGTCGGCATCGACATCACCGAGGAAGTGCGCGCCATCAGGCAGACCGACGGCGATCCGGGAGCTTAGCCATGGACGGTCTTGAGCGAATTGTCAGGGAGCATCCCTTCTTCGCGGGCCTCGAGGAGGAGTTTTGCGCGCACATCTGCGGCTGCGCCAAGAACGTCCGCTTCGAGGCAGACCAGTATATCCTTCACGAGGGCGAGGCGGCGGACCAGCTTTACTTGCTGCGCCACGGCCGGGTCGCGCTGGAGGTGACGGTGCCGGGTCGCGGGCCGGTGACCTTTCAGACCCTGGTCGCCGGCGAGATCGTCGGCGTCTCCTGGCTGATTCCCCCCTATCGCTGGACCTATGACGCCAAGGCCCTCGAAGCCACCCGGGCGATCGCGATGGATGCGACGTGCCTGCGCCGCAAGTGCGAGGAAGACCACGACCTCGGCTACGAGATGATGAAGCGCTTCGTGCCGGTGCTGATCGAGCGCCTGCACGGTACCCGGCTGCAAATGCTTGATGTCTATGGAAGCGAGTCCTGAAAAAACCGCGGCGGCCGCGCCGCCGGGCGACCCGATGACGCCGCTCGTCGCGCGCGTCCGCCGGCGGCGGCGGGACGGCCCGCAGGTGGTCACGCTCGACATCGACTGTCCGGACCATGCCGGTGGCGGCGCCCCGCCCTTCCTGCCGGGCCAGTTCAATATGCTGAGCGTCTTCGGCGTCGGCGAAGTGCCGATCAGCATGAGCGGCGATCCCGCCGCCGCGCATCGCCTGGTCCACACGGTGCGCGCGGTCGGACCGGTCTCCGCCGCGCTGGCCGGCCTCAAGCCCGGCGACGCGGTGGGACTGCGCGGACCGTTCGGCGCCGGCTGGCCCATGGCGGAAGCGGCCGGCCGGGACGTGGTCGTGGTCGCCGGGGGGCTCGGCCTGGCTCCGCTGCGCCCGGCGCTTTACCGGCTGCTCGCCGAGCGCGAGCGCTACGGCAACTTCGTGCTGCTCTACGGCACGCGCAGCCCCGAGGATATCCTGTTTCGCCGCGAGCTCGAGAGCTGGCGGCGCCGGCTCGATACCGACATCCAGGTAACGGTGGATCACGCGTTCTCCGAGTGGCGCGGCCATGTCGGCGTGGTGACCATGCTGATCCCGCGCGCCGCCTTCGATCCGCGGCGCAGCATCGCCTTCGTCTGCGGGCCCGAGGTCATGATGCGCTTCGCGATCGCGGCGCTTGGCGACGCCGGGCTCGCGGACGACGCCATCTGGCTTTCGATGGAGCGCAACATGAAGTGCGCCGTCGGATTCTGCGGCCATTGCCAGTTCGGGCCGAGCTTCGTCTGCCGCGACGGGCCCGTGTTCCGCTACGACCGGGTCCGCAGCCTGTTGGCCGTGAAGGAGATCTGAGGTGCCAAGGCACAAGCGCAAGCCCCGCCTCGCCGTCTGGAAATTCGCCTCGTGCGACGGGTGCCAGCTCACCGTGCTCGATTGCGAGGACGAGCTGCTCGGCATCGCCGGCGCGGTCGATATCGCCTACTTCCCGGAGGCGACGCGCGGAACCGTCCGGGGACGCTACGATCTGTCGCTGGTCGAAGGCTCGATCACCACGCCGCACGACGCCGAGCGCATCCTCGAGGTACGCCGGCGCTCGCGGAAGCTGGTGACCATCGGCGCCTGCGCGACGGCCGGCGGCATCCAGGCGCTGCGCAACTTCGCCGACGTCCAGGCCTATGCCTCGGTGGTCTACGCGCGGCCGGACTATATCGAGACGCTCGCCGCCTCGACGCCGATCGCCGATCACGTGCCGGTCGATTTCGAGCTGCGCGGGTGTCCGATCTCGAAGCGCCAGCTCCTCGAGGTCTTGACCGCCTTCCTAATCGGGCGCCGGCCGGTGACGCCGCCCCACAGCGTCTGCGTCGAGTGCAAGCTCGAGGGGCATGTCTGCGTCATGGTGGCGCACGGCACGCCCTGCCTCGGACCGGCGACGCACGCCGGCTGCGGCGCCCTCTGCCCGGCCTATCACCGGGGCTGCTACGGCTGCTACGGCCCGAAGGAAACGCCGAACGCGGCCTCCCTCAGCCGCTGGCTCGAACACCTGGGGATGGACGAGCGCGAGCGGCGCCGCGTCTATCGCACCTTCAACGCTAACGCACCCGACTTCCGCGAGGAGAGCGAGCGTCATGGCGCGTAAGACGATCAAGGTCGATTATCTCGCTCGCGTCGAAGGCGAAGGCGGGATCAAGGTCGTGGTCCGCGACGGCAAGGTGCTGTCGGCCGAGCTCAA
>JAWWCG010000291.1:0-5321 GCA_033720555.1 Kiloniellales bacterium
TCGACTTCGAGACCGGCTTCATCCACCACCTCTCGGACCCCAATCCCTACCGCCGCCCGGACGGCATGGGCGTCGAGGAGTTCTGCGACTTCCTGGTCGAGGAGCTGGAGGCCAAGATCAAGGCGCTGGGCGCGGACAAGGTGGCCGCCTTCATCGCCGAGCCGATCCTCGGCGCCGGTGGCGTGATCGTGCCGCCCGAGGGCTATCACCGGCGCACCTGGGAGGTCTGCAAGGCCCACGACGTGCTCTACATCTCCGACGAGGTGGTAACCGGCTTCGGCCGGCTCGGCCACTGGTTCGCCTCCAAGGACGTCTTCGACATCGAGCCCGACATCGTCACCACCGCCAAGGGCATCACCTCGGGCTACCTGCCGCTCGGCGCGACGCTGATCTCCGACCGGCTGATGCGCCGCGTCAGCGGCCGCGAGGAGAACAAGGCCGTCTTCTCCTGCGGCTACACCTACTCCGGCCATCCGGTGGTCTGCGCCGCCGCGCTCAAGAACATCGAGATCATCGAACGCGAGAACCTGCTGGCCCACGCCCGCGAGCTCGGCCCCTACATGCAGGCGCGCCTGCGGGAGCTGAACGACATCGAGATCGTCGGCGACGTGCGCGGCCAGGGCCTGATGGGCTGCGTCGAATGCGTCATCAGCAAGGACAGCCGCAATCCCCTCACCATGGACTACGAGATCGGCAACCGCATCGACGCCCACTGCCAGGCGCTCGGCCTCCTGGTGCGGCCGATCATCAACATGTGCGTCATGTCGCCGCCGCTGGTCATCACCAAGGCGCAGATCGACGACATGGTGGAGATCCTGCGCCGGGGCATCGAGCGGGCGATGGACGACGTCGAGCGCGAGGGCCTGTGGACCCGCCCGACGCAGAACATCGGCGGGCCCAGCGTCGCGTGAGCGCGGACCCGGCGGGCTGGGCAGCGGCGGGCTGGGCAACAGAGGGCCGGACGGCGGCGCGTCGTGCGACGCGGCCATGACGCGTCCCTCTGGGTAGCGTTCAGGTCAGCGCCGTCGCCGGACCAGCCAGGCGCGCGCCGCCGGCCACTGCGGCGCGGCCGCGTGCTGGGGCGCCTTCGTGTTGGGATCGCTAAAGGCCTCTCCGAGTCGCTTTGGGGCGCGCCCGGAGAACGGGCGTCTTGGCGCGGCGGGCAAGCGCGAGGCTCGCCAGCAACGCCCGTGCGAATTCCTGAGCCATGACGGTCTCCTCGTTTGGCAAGCTTCGTGGATGTCGCGCCGGCTGCGCGCCGGCGTCGGGGCCGCAAGGCCGTGCGGGCGGGGGTGCGGGCTGGTTCCGTGAGAACGGAAAACTCTCTAGCCCTCGGCGCGCGCGGCGCGCGCGGCGCGCTCCCGGTTGTGCCGGGCGACGCTGCCGGCGGGCGGCGCGCGGTGCAGCCGCGCCACCGGCAGGCGCTCGCGGATCCAGTCGTGGAGGCCCTTCACCACCACCTCCTTGTCCGACAAGAGGCCGACGTCGTAGGCGCTGGAGCGCAGGCCGCCCTGCACCGACAGGGTGAGCGCGTTGTCCTCGTCCTGGACCCGCCAGTTGATGCGGTGGCTGAGATAGCGCGCCGCGCGGCTCTCGCGCCGCTGCGCGCCCAGCGCGTCATCCGGCAGGGCGTAGGTGCGGCCGTGCAGGATGCAGCGGCCCGGCCCGAGCGGCAGGAACTGGAAGAAGTCCATCTTGTCGGGCAAGACGTCGAGATTGACGTTGGGAAACAGGGTGACGTAGGTCCAGCGCCGGCGCAGCTCCTCCGGCAGGTGGGCGAAGGCCGGCAGGAGCTTGCGGTACTGGCGGACGCTCCAGAAGCGCTGGGGATCGTCCTTCATGCGGTGGCTCAGGCGCGACGCGCCGCCGGCGGACACCTCGCGGTCGTAGTCGCGCTCCATCAGCGCCGCCAGGCCGGGATGGCCGGTGGTGAAGTGGTAGTCCTCCAGGTAGTTGTCCATCGCGTTCTTCCAATCGACCGCGATCGGCTCGCTCCACATCTCGTCGATGGCCACCATGTCCTCGAAGCGGTAGCGGGAGAGCTCCTCGGTGTAGGGCGCGAGGCGCTCGGCGACGCTCGGACCGCCGCCGACGAAGCGCACGAAGACGAGGCCCAGGTAGACCTCGAGATCGAGCGCCTTCAAGCCGTAGGCGGTCTTGTCGAAGGGCGCAAAGGTCTCGGCCGCCGGGACGCCCTTCAGCCGGCCGTCGAGGTCGTAGGTCCAGCCGTGGTAGGGGCAGGCGATCGCCCGCTTGCAGGTGCCGCGCTCGCCGGTCACCACGGCGTGGGCCCGGTGGCGGCAGACGTTGTGAAAGGCGCGCAGCTCGCCGTCCCTGCCGCGGATCACAAAGGCCCGCTCGCCCAGCAGCTCGAAGGTGACGTAGTCGCCGGTCTCGGGCAGGTCGCTGACGTGGCCGACGATCTGCCACGCCGGCAGGAAGACGCGCTCGCGCTCAAGGGCGAAGAACTCGTCGTTCTCGTAGGTCCAAGCCGGCAGGGTTTCGACAAGCGGCCGCTCGGCCGCGCCCGCGACGGCCGCGACGCCCCCGACACCCTCCGTCGCCGGCGCGGCGCCGCGGCGCGCCGGCATGTCGAAGCGCGCCGGGCAGACGCTCGCCAGATAGGCCCGGCACAGATCGCGCGCCGCCGTCCGGTCGAAGGCCTCGCCGGCGAACAGGATCTCCTGCCATTGGCTTTCCAGCAGGCCGACGAGGCCGCCGGCCAGCGCCTTGGCGTCGACCGACTCCGGACCGACCTGCGGACCGAACTCCGAACCGGCCGCCGAGTCGTCGAACAGGCGCGCGAACAGCGTCGAAACCAGCTTGACGTAGCGCCGGTCGAGGTCGCCGCAAACCTGCAGGTAGTCGGCGCGCGCGCGCGACTCGGCGATGAAGGCGTACCACACCGCCACCTTCGCCGGCGCCGCCACCTCGGCGTCCAGCATGACGTCGATCAGCGCCAGGAGCCCGGCGGCGGGATCCTCGCGGCCGAGCTCGAGCGCCGCGGCGGTCGCCGCGTCGAAGTCCTCGCCGAGCTGCCGCAGGGTCGCCAGCAACAGCGCCTCCTTGCTGGTGAAATGGAAATTGACCGAGGCGGCGCTCAGCCCGGCGCCGGCGGCGACCTTGGCGAGGGTCACGTGGGACAGCCCGTGTTCGGCGATCGCCGCGATCGCCGCCGCGACGAGCTGGCCGCGGCGCACGGCGCCCGCATGCTGCGCGGCTTGAGCTTTTTCCAGGCGCATGACCCGTTCCTCCTCGCCCGACACGACGGGCAATCTCGCCATTCTGTATGAGTGTTTAAGTTAAACTAAATTATCATACAGACTTCGTCAAGACCGAAAATTCAATGGCTTAATGTTCCGGGATGAGAATAGGTGGCGGCGCGATGAGGCCGGTAGACAATATGGGCATTCAGGATCTCGCCCGGGCGAGCCGCCTCGCCTGTCGCCCCGGGCGACCGCGCCGACCCCACCGAACCCGCCGGCCGCGACGCTCGCGAGGCGCCTGGCGGCGATCCGACGCGCCGCGGACCGGCCCGCCGGGCGGCGGGCGCGCCCGCGGAACATCCCGCGGATCATCCGGGGAACGAATTGGGGCCAGAACAAGGCGCCAAAGTGGCCGGAATTTTTGCGCCATCACAATCGATTGAAACCGCGCCGCGCGCGTGGCCAGGCTCGCGGCGAGCTGCGTATCTATGAACGACGACCTTGCAACAGTCGGGAGCGAGACAAGGGATCGAAAAAGTGTCCGGCAAGGAACCGCGAGCGGCCCCGCGACGGCGCGTCGCGCACGAAGGCGCGGCACGCACGAAGGTGCGTTACGCACGAAGGCGCCGGCGGCGCGGCAGAAATTAAGCTCTCGTTAACCTTGTTCGTTCACTCTTAAGGTCGGTTTGTCCCCGCTCGCATGAGAGGCAGCCATGACCGCGCAGACCGCCGAAGTCTTCGACATTTTCTCGGAACTCTATGAACGCGAGAAGCAGGAGGAGATGAGCCTGCAAGACTATCTCCTCGCGTGCCGGGAGGATGCGCGCATGTACGCGACATCGGCGGAGCGCATGATCTCCGCGATCGGCGAGGCGAAGCTGATCGACACCGCGAAGGACGAACGACTCGGCCGGATCTTCCTCAACCGCACGATCAAGGTCTATCCGGCGTTCCACGACTTCTTCGGCATGGAAGACACGATCGAGCGCATCGTCGGCTATTTCCGCTACGCGGCGCAGGGCCTGGAGGAGCGCAAGCAGATCCTCTACCTGCTCGGCCCGGTCGGCGGCGGCAAGTCCTCCCTCGCCGAGCGGCTGAAGCTGCTGATGCAGAACGAGCCGATCTTCGTGTTGACGGCGGGCGACGAAGTCAGCCCGACCCTGGAATCGCCGCTCGGCCTGTTCAATCCCGACCGCCTGGGCGATCTCCTGGAGGACAAGTACGGCATCGCGCGGCGCCGGCTGACCGGCCTGATCTCGCCGTGGGCGACCAAGCGCCTGGACGAGTTCGGCGGCGACATCTCCAAGTTCTCCGTCGTGCGCCTGATGCCCTCCAAGCTGCGTCAGATCGCGATCGCCAAGACCGAGCCGGGCGACGAAAACAACCAGGATATCTCGGCGCTGGTCGGCAAGGTCGATATCCGCAAGCTCGAGCACTTTCCCCAGAACGATCCCGACGCCTACTGCTATTCCGGCGGGCTCAACCGCACCACACAGGGCCTGCTCGAGTTCGTCGAGATGTTCAAGGCGCCGATCAAGGTCCTGCACCCGCTGCTGACCGCCACCCAGGAAGGCAACTATCTGGGCACCGAGAACTTCGGCGCCTTCCCCTACCAGGGCATCATCCTCGCCCACTCCAACGAGGCCGAATGGCAGCAGTTCAAGAACAACAAGAACAACGAGGCCTTCCTCGACCGCATTTCCGTGGTCAAGGTGCCGTACTGCCTGAGGGTCTCCGAAGAGCGGAAGATCTACGACAAGCTGCTGCGCGAAAGCGAACTGGGCGACGCCTCCTGCGCGCCGGAGGTGCTGGAGATCCTGAGCCGCTTCTGCGTCGCCAGCCGCCTGCGCGAGCACGAGAACTCCAACATCTACTCGAAGATGCGGGTCTACGACGGCGAGAACCTGAAGGACGTCGACCCCAAGGCCAAGTCGGTGCAGGAGTACCGCGACGCGGCCGGCGTCGACGAGGGCATGAACGGCGTCTCGACGCGCTTCGCCTTCAAGGTGCTGTCGGAGACCTTCAACTACGATACCGAGGAGGTCGCCGCCGACCCAGTGCACCTCATGTACATCCTCGAGCAGTCGGTCAAGCGCGAGCAGTTTCCGGAGGACA
>JAWWCG010000292.1:0-5296 GCA_033720555.1 Kiloniellales bacterium
CCCGCGCCTCGCCCGCCTTGCGGGCCATGCCGCGATGGATCTCGTAGACCTCCGAGATCTGCGCGCCGACCTCGAACACCGGGTTGAGGGAGGAGGTCGGATCCTGGAAGATCATCGAGATGCTCTCGCCCCTGAGCTCGGCGATCTCCTCGGCGCTCAGGGTCAGGAGGTCGCGCCCCTCGAGCAGCAGCTCGCCGGACCTGATCCGCCCGGGCGGCGGAATGAGGCGCATGATGGAGAGCGCCGTCACGCTCTTGCCGCAGCCGGACTCGCCGACGATGCACAGCACCTCGCCCTTGTTGACCGCGAAGTCGACGCCGTCGACCGCCCTGGCGACGCCGTGGCGGGTGTGAAACCAGGTGCGCAGCTCGCGCACTTCCAGGACCGCCTCGCCGCGCGCCGCCATCGCCCGCCCCGCCTCAATCGTTCAATCTGGGATCGAGGGCATCGCGCATGCCGTCGCCCAGGAGATTGAAGCCGAGCACCGTGATCATGATCGCCAGGCCCGGGAAGAACACCAGGTGCGGCGCGCTGAACACCTGGTTGCGCTCGGAGCCCAGCATGGTGCCCCATTCCGGCGTCGGCGGCTGGGCGCCCAGGCCGAGGAAGGAGAGCCCGGCCGCGTCCAGGATCGCGCTGGCGATGCCGAGGGTGGCGAGGACCACGATCGGCGTGATCGCGTTGGGCACGATGCGCACCAGCAGAATCCGCGTGCGGCTGGCGCCGAGCGCCTTCGAAGCGGCGACGAAGTCGAGCTCCTTGACCGAGAGCACCGAGGCCCGCATGACGCGGGCGTAGGCCGGCAAGGTGACGATCGATATCGCCAGCAGGGCGTTCCTCAAGCCCGGGCCCAGCACGGCGACGATGGCGATCGCCAGCAGCAGCGAGGGAAAGCCGAGGATCACGTCCATCACCCGCATGATGACGTTGTCCAGCCAGCCGCCCCAATAGGCCGCGATGGCGCCGAGGAACATGCCGCCGGTCACGGCGAAGAAGACGGTGGTGAAGCCGATCGACAGGCTGACCCGCGCGCCGTAGATGACGCGGCTCAACTGGTCGCGCACGTTGCCGTCGACGCCCATGATGTGCTGCGGCTCCGAGACCGGGCAGCCGAGCATGTGGATGCACGGCGGCGCGCGCTTGCGCACCTTCTCCTTGCCGATCAGCACCTCCTGCGGGTCGTAGGGCGCGAGGACCGGCGCGGCGAGGGCGACGATCATCATGAAGCCGACCAGGCACAGGCCGACGACGCCGGTCTTGCGACGCAACAGGCGATGCAGCGCGGTCTTCCAGAGCGCCGTCGGGCTGCCCAGCAGGGCCTCCTCGTCCTGCTCTCGGGCGAGGACCTCCGTCGTCCGCTTCAAGGTGGTCACCATGTCGGGCCCGCCCTTCCCGTCATTCCAGCCGGATCCGCGGGTCGAGGAACCCGTAGGACACGTCGACCACCAGGTTGATCAGCATGTAGGCAACGGCGATCACCACGGTGAAGGCCTGGATGATCGGATAGTCGCGCGCCGTGATCGCCTCGAACAGCATGCGCCCGACGCCGGCCAGGCCGAACACGGTTTCGGTCAGCACCGCGCCGCCCAGGAGCGCCCCCATCTGCAGGCCGAGAATCGTGACCACCGGCAAGAGCGCGTTGCGGAGCGCGTGGCGGCCGACGACGCGGCGCTCCTTGGCGCCCTTGGCCCGCGCCGTGCGCACGTAGTCGCGGCCGAGCACCTCGAGCAGGCTCGAGCGGGTCATGCGCGCGATGATCGCCATGGGGATCGTGCTGAGCGCGACCACCGGCAGGATGAGATGGCGGACCGCGTCCTTGAGCACCGTCCAGTTGCCGGTGATCAGGGCGTTGAACACGAAGTGGTTGGCGACGAACTCGAGCAGCTTGGCCTTGGTGGTGCCGGCCGCCACCTGCCAGCCCCAGACCTCGAAGAAGGGGACCGAGATCACGCCGGCGCTGAGCCGGCCGGAGGGCGGCAGCCACAGCCAGGTTCCCTTCAGCATGAGAGCGAAGACGTAGGCCAGCATGAGGCCGAGCCAGAACACGGGCATGGAGATGCCGACGTTGGCGAAGATCATGGTCGCCACGTCGACCCCGGTGTTGTGGCGCATGGCCGAGAGGATGCCGAGCGGCACGCCGATCGCGATCGCCAGGATCAGGCCGCCGATCGCCAGCTCGATGGTCATCGGCAGCCGCTCGACCAGGATCTGGCTGACCGGCCGGCTGAAGCGGATCGAATTGCCGAAGTCGCCCTGCAGGACGCGGGTCATATAGAGGCCGAACTGGACGTAGATCGGCCGGTCGAGGCCGTGGATCCGGGTAAAGCGCTCGCAGGTCTCGACGCTCGCCTTCTCGCCCAGGATGGCCTTGCAGGGATCGCCCGGGATCAGCCGGGCCAGCACGAAGGTGACCAGCAGGATGCCGAACAGCACGGGGATCGACACCAGAACCCGACGCGAGATGTAGCCGAGCATGGCGGAGGATCCCTAGTAGAGCGCGCCGAACGCGCCGGCCGCGCCGAACGCGGACGTGCGACGCCGAAGCGCCGCACGTCCCGCCGCGCTCATGACCCGGCCGAAACGCTTACTCCGCGTTCATCAGGCCGTCCCACAGGTAGCTGTAGTACTCGAACGCGCCGGTGTTGCCCTTGTGGTTGGGGTTCGCGGCGTCGATGCCGGCCGCCCAGGAGGCCACCACGTCGTTGGCGTCGAAGTCCGAGCCGTCGTGGAACTTGACGCCCTGGCGCAGGCTGCAGGTCCACACCGTGGCGTCGTCGTTGGCCGCGCACTCGGTCGCCAGGCGCGGCTCGATGGCGCCGGAATCGATCGCGTATTCGAACAAGGGCTCGACCAACTGCTGGCAGGCCGCGAGCGACTCGCCGTCGGTCTCGTCGGCGCAGTAGAGGCTGATCGGCTCGGCGTTCTGCATGTAGACGAAGGTGTCCTTGCCCGGGTCGACGAAGGCGAACAAGGGCGCGCCGAACGGCCGGAAGTGGGCGTTCTCCACGTAGGCGCCCGCCGCGGAGGCCGAGGCGCCATGGGCGATCGGCACCATGGGCACCAGCGCCTTGATGGCGTTGTTGGCCTCGGCGTAGAGCGGCTTGGCGGTCTCCTCGTTGGCGATGGTCGAGGCCTCCTCCAGGGGCTCGTAGATCTCCGGGTGCGGCGTGCCGTACTGCGGATTGTGGGCGCTGAAGTGGAAGTCCAGGAAGTTGGTCACGTGCGGGTAGTCCGCGCCCCAGCCCAAGAGATAGAAGCCGTCGAGGCGGCCGCCGGTGGACTCGTCGATGAACTCGCCGGATTCCATCACCACGACCTCGGCCTCGATGCCCAGGTTGTCGCGCAGCTGGGTCTGGAACTCGACCGCCACGATGCTGGGCTCCGGCAGGTAGCCGCGGAACACGTCGCGGTAGAAGATCTTGGTCTGGAAGCCGTCTGGATAGCCGGCCTCGGCCAGCAGCGCGCGCGCCGCCTCGGGATCGAAGTCGTACCAGGCTTCGCCCTCGCAGCCGTTGGTGATCGAGCACGGCGTGAAGTGAGAGGCCACCTCCGAGCCCGCGGGGTAGAAGTGGTCGACGATGCGCTGGCGGTCGATCCCCATGGCGACGGCCTTGCGCACCTCGAGCTTGTCGAAGGGCTCGAAGGTGTTGGTCATCGCGAGATAGAGGACGTTGGGGTTGGCCACCGGCAGAAAGGTCAGGCTCTCGTCGTTCTGCACCGATTCGAAATCGTCCGGGCTGAGGTTGGTGATCTGGTCGACCGTGCCGGCGCGCAGCTCGACCAGGCGCCCGGCGCCGCTGTCGGACCAGCGGAACACCAGGGTCTCGTAGGGCGGCTTCTGGCCGTAGTAGTCGTCGAAGCGGCTCATGATGATGCTGTCGCCGCGCGACCACTGCTCCAGCTTGAAGGGCGCGGTGCCGATCGGGTTCGCCAGGATGTCGCCGCCGCCGCCGGTCGCGTCGAGATGTTCCTCCGGCTGGATGCCGAACGGCGTGAACGCGGCCTTGGCGAGGAACGCCGGATCCGGCTTGCATAGGGTGAACTTCACGGTGAATTGATCGGTGGCCTCGATCGATTGGATCTTGCCGCCGTAGTCGCAGCTCGGCGCCGCGACGCTCTTGCCCTCGAAGGCGCCGGCCGGACCGGCCAGGCACAGAGCGGCGAGGACGCTTGCGGCAGACGTTAGGCGTTTCAGCTTGGTCATGACGCGTGCACTCCCTGCTTTCGATTTATCGAACCGGCCGGCGTCTGTCGGCGGGCTCCTTGTTGGACCGCCCCATTCTGGACAGGTTGCACGCGGCGCTCAACCCGTTTTGCGGGTGCCGCAGAGGTGCCGGGCGGGGGTTGGGCGCGCGCCGGGCGGGCGCCGCGCCGGCCTCGGCGGGCGGAGAACGCCGCGCCGACGCGGATTTGGCCGCGGCTCGATCGAGGAGCGAGCGCGGCCGCGCCGAAGATGTTTGTCCTCGGCGGCGCCCGACGGCAGACTGAGGCGTCTGGTCTCGCTCCCCGGGGGTCCGCGTCATGGGTTCGGTCGTCTTCCGCTGCAGTTGCTGCGGCCGCGAGATCGCGGGGCTGCCGGACCTCGCCTACGACGCGCCGCTCCACTACCACGAACTGCCGGCGGCCGAGCGGGCCGAGCGGGCCAAGCTGAGCGACGACCTGTGCACCATCGACGGCCGCGACCACTTCGTGCGCGGCGTCCTCCTGCTGCCGGTCGAGGCCAGCGACGAGGTCTTCGCCTTCGGCGTCTGGGTGTCGCTGAGCGCGGACAACTTCCGCCGCTACGTCGCGACCTTCGAGGACCCGGACCAGTCGAAGCTCGGCGCCATGTTCGGCTGGTTCTGCAACCGCATTCCCTACTATCCCGAGACCCTCAACCTGCGGACCACCGTGGTGCCCCAGGACGCCGGCGCCCGGCCCCAGGTCTGGATCAGCGACGTCCACGCCGATCATCCGCTCTACCTGGAGCAGCAGAACGGCATCACCCGGGCGCGCCTGGGCGAGATCTACGCCGGCGAGATCTGCGACCGGCACCAAGACCGGCGCCGCGACCGACTCTAGATGCGCGCCGAGCGGGCGCCGGCCGCTTGGCTCCGGTTAGCTTTGGATAGGTCGGGCTAGAGAGTTTTCCGTTCTCACGGCACCGGCCCACACCCCCGCCCGGCCACCCCAAGCATACCAAGGCCAGGGGGGCCGGGCGGGGGTGCGGGCCGGTTCCGGGAGAACGGAAAAAAATCTAGCCCCACCAATCCAAAGCAAACCGGAGCCCAAAGGCCGGCGCCCCCACGGGCGCGCG
>JAWWCG010000293.1:0-5290 GCA_033720555.1 Kiloniellales bacterium
CCGACGCCGAGGAAAGTCTTACCAGAGTCGCCCACGCGGCGCTTCCGCTGATTTGGTCGCCGGCGCTAGAGACTTTTCCGTTCTCACGGAACCAGCCCGCACCCCCGCCCGGCCACCCTAAGCGTACGATGGCGCGGCTGGCCGGGCGGGGGTGCGGGCTGGCGCGATTCCACGTGAGTGGAAAACGCTCTAGAATGCGCGCAGCGATGAACGGCCCATTGGTCTCGACGGCTCGGACGACCCCATGGCGGACCCCATGACCCAGAACCTCGCGCCCGGCGCCCTGGTGCGCCACCCGGATCGCCCGGACTGGGGCCTCGGCCAGGTGCAGTCCGCCGTCGGCCACCGGGTGACGGTCAACTTCGAGCACGCCGGCAAGGTGCTCATCAACACCCAGCAGGTGAGCCTGACCCCGGTCGACGAGCGGGAGATCTAGGCGCTCGGCTTCGCGCGCGCCGGCGCGACCCGTACCGCCCGCTCAGCCCTGGGGCAGGCCCTCGTCCGCCGGGCGGCGGCGCAGCACCGGGCTGTCCTCGGTGAACCCCTGGTGGCGCGGCAGGCCGTCGGCCGTGTCCATCCAGGGCAAGCGTTCGGGGTAGAAGGCATGGGCCGAGGGCACCAGGCCGCTCGGATCGTCGAAGGTGCTGATGTGAAACTCGATGATCGGGCCGCGCTCGCCGCCGTCGCCCTCCCAGGTCAGCGGCGTCCCGCATGTGCCGCAGAAGGCGCGGCCGACGCCGGGCGACGACGCGTAGATCCGGCGCGGCTCGCCGCTGAAGGCGACCTGATCGGCGGTGTAGCCGGCCAGGGTCACCAGCGGCCCGCCGTTGTGCCGGCGGCAGCTCAGGCAGTGGCAGTGGATCACGGCGAAGGACGGGCCCCTGGTTTCGTAGCGCACCGCGCCGCACATGCAGCCGCCGGTTCTCGTGTCGCTCGTCTCGGCCATGTCCACCTCCGCCATCTCCACCTTCTCCCGTGTCCGTTCGCCTGTGTCGGTTCGCCCAGGCCGGGGGCGCCGCGTCCCGGCGCCGTTAATGGCAGGGTAAACCGAATCGGGCTATCAACGCACCGGCGCTCTGGAGCGGCTCCGGCGCCGCACCTCGGACCGGCGGAAGGATCCTGGCCTTGGCGAGACTCTCTCAGCTCCTAGCCGCGAGCGCCCTGGCGCTTCTGGCCGCCTGCCAAGGCCTCGAGCCGGCGGCGGTTCGCACCGACCGGGCCGCGGCGCAGTCGCTCGTCCGGCCGGGCGACGAGGCCTCGTTCCACTTCGCCATCTTCGGCGACCGCACGGCCGGCCCCGAGCGGGGCCTCGAGACGCTGAGGCAAGCGGTCGCCGAGACCAACCTGATCGCCCCGGACTTCGTCATGACGGTCGGCGACCTGGTTCCCGGCTATAACCGGACGCCGCAATGGCTCGAGGAGATGCGCGCCTACCAGGCCGTCATGGCCGACCTGGCGGCGCCCTGGTACCCGGTCGCCGGCAACCACGACGTCTACTGGAAAGGCAGCGAGCCGCCGCCCGGCCAGCACGAAGCCGACTACGAGACCCATTTCGGACCTCTGTGGTACTGGTTCCCCCACAAGAACGCCGCCTTCATCGTGCTGTACAGCGACGAGGGCGACCCGCAGAGCAATCGCAAGGGCTTCGCCGATCCCGCGCTGATCCAGATGAGCCAGGCGCAGCTCGCCTGGCTGGAAGAGACCCTGAAAGAGACCGCGTCCTACGACCAGGTCTTCGTCTTCCTGCACCATCCCAGATGGATCGCCACCCGCTACAAGGGCGGCAACTGGCAGAGCGTGCACCGGCTGCTGGCGGCGGCCGGCAACGTGTCCGCCGTCTTCGCCGGCCACATCCACCGCCAGCGCTACGACGGGCTGCGCGACGGCATCGCCTATTTCACGCTGGCGACCATCGGCGGCAGCATGCCGATGGACGTCCCGGGCAGCGGCTGGCTCAACCACAGCCTCATGGTGACGGTGCGCGGCGCGAGCTTCGAGGTGGCCACGATCCCGGTGGGCGTCGTGCGCGACCCCGAGGACATGACCCCGGAACGGCTCAACGACCTCGACCGGGCGCGCCAGGTCGCGATCGAGCGCCTGTCCGGTGCGATCCCGCTCGCCGCCGACGGCGCCGCCGACGGCGAGATCCGCTATCGCGTGCGCAACGACGCCGCCCTGCCGGTCGAGGTCGAGGTCGGCTTCGCCGAGCAAGCCGGCGACTGGTGGGTGCGGCCGGACCGCCTGCGCCTCGAGCTGGCGCCGCAGGCGAGCGAGGAGATCGCGCTCGCCGTGCGCCGGGACGCGGATGGCTTCGCCGGCCCGGTCTCGATTCCGACGCTCGCCTTCCAGCTCAGCGTCGAGGCGGCGGGCGAGCCGGTCTCGTTTCCCGAGAGCTACGTGGTGGCGCCCGTGCGGCCGACGCTGGCGGACGCGCCCGCGGCGCCTCGCCCCGACGAGCGCGCCCTGGCGCTCGACGGGAACGGCGCCGGCCTGTGGTTCGCCCCCGACGCGATCGAGATCGAGTCCGCGCCCTTCACCCTGGAAGCCCGCGTGCGCGCCCGCGCGCCGAACGCGACCGGCGTGCTGATCGGCAAATACCACGACACCGGCTATGCCCTGATGCTGATGGACGGACGGCCACAGTTCGTCCTGGGGCTTCCGGGCGCCCAGATCAACTTGCGGCCGGCGGACGAAGCCGCCGAAAAGGCCGTGGTCGAGCCCGGCGCCTGGCACCATGTCGCCGCGGTGTTCGACCGGGGGCAGGCGCGGCTCTACCTGGACGGCGAGCTGGTGGGACGCGCCGAGGCGCCGCCGGAGAAGGCCTTCGAGGCCAACGACCTGCCGCTGTTCGTCGGCGGCAACGCGATCTGGGACGGCACGGTCGAGTTCGCCTTCGAGGGCGACATCGACGAGCTGCGCATCTCCACGGTCGCCCGCTACCAGGGCGACGCCTTCGCGCCGGTCCGGCGGTTCGAGCCGGACGAGGCGACCGCCCTCTTGCTGCATCTGGACGGCGCCGGCGGCCCCTTCGCGCGCGACGCCGGCGACAGCCGCCGCCACGGCCTCGCGATCGGCGACGTCCGCTACGTCGCGCCGTAAGACCGGACGCCCCGCCGCTTCGCGCGGTTCGCCCGCCGCACCGGACGGATCGGTCCCGATCGAGGGCCAAATCTCCGGACATAGTCATTGCCTAAGCGCTGAAAGAACATAGATTTAGGGCATGGGGACGCGGCGCGGAAATCGCGGCCAAGGGATCTGTGGACTCGCGCCGAAACCGCCTGGTATACATTAGGCCACCACACGCGCGCGGGGAGGGACAACCGCAACATGTCGCAGGAAATTGCCGCTGAGCGGCCGCCGAAACGTTCAATACACCCGGGATCCGGCCGGCGCGTCGCGCCGCTCTTCCCCAAGGGGCGCCAAGCGGATCCGGCGGCCGAGGCGGAGATCGCGGCCCTGCTCGGTGACCGGCCGCGCGACCGCGACCTGCTGATCGAGCATCTGCACCTCATCCAGGACCGCTTCGGCCGGCTCTCCGCCGACCACTTGCAAGCCCTGGCCGAGGCGATGCGCCTGCCCATGGCCGAGGTCTACGAGGTCGCCTCGTTCTACGCCCATTTCGACATCGTGCTCGACGGCGAACCCGACCCGGCGCCGCTCACCATCCGGGTCTGCGACAGCCTGACCTGCGAGATGATGGGCGCGCAGGATCTGCTCGCCCGGCTCGAGACCGACCTCGGCGCGGAGGTGCGGGTGGTGCGCGCGCCGTGCATGGGGCGCTGCGACTGCGCGCCGGTCGCCGAGGTGGGCCACCGTCACGTCGATCACGCCAGCGCCGAGTGCGTCGCCGAGGTGGCGAAGAGCGGCGACACCCACCCGGAGATCCCGGACTACACGAGCTTCGAGGCCTACGTGGCCGACGGCGGCTACGCCTTGCTGCGCGACTGCCTGGCGGGAAATCGCGACCGCGACGAGATCGTCGGGACCATGGAGCACTCCGGCCTGCGCGGCCTCGGCGGCGCCGGCTTCCCCGCCGGCCTCAAGTGGAAGCTGGTGCGCCAGCAGCCGGCACCGCGGGTGTGCGCCATCAACGGCGACGAAGGCGAGCCCGGCACCTTCAAGGACCGCTACTACCTGGAGACCGACCCGCACCGCTTCCTCGAGGGCATGCTGATCGCCGCCTGGACCTGCGAGGTGGAGACCGTCTACGTTTACATCCGCGACGAATACCCGGCGGTCCTGAAGATCCTCGCCGAGGAGATCGCGCGCCTCGAGGCCGAGGGGCTCCTGGGCGGCATGAAGATCGACTTGCGCCGCGGCGCCGGCGCCTACATCTGCGGCGAAGAATCGGCCATGTTCGAATCGATCGAGGGCAAGCGCGGCCTGCCGCGCCACAAGCCGCCGTTCCCGACCGAGAAGGGCCTCTTCGGCCGGCCGACCCTCGCCCACAACGTCGAGACCGTCTACTGGGTGCGCGACATCCTCGAGAAGGGCCCGGAGTGGTTCGCCGCCCAGGGCAAGAACGCGGACCACAAGGGCCTGCGCTCCTATTCCGTCTCCGGCCGGGTGAAACGGCCGGGGGTCAAGCTGGCGCCGGCCGGCATCACGGTGCGCGAGCTGGTCGACGAGCACTGCGGCGGCATGGCCGAGGGCCACAGCTTCAAGGGCTACCTGCCCGGCGGCGCCTCGGGCGGCATCCTGCCGGCCAGCCTCGCCGACCTGCCGCTCGACTTCGGCGGCCCGCTCGCCGAGCACGGCTGCTTCGTCGGCAGCCACGCGGTGGTCGTGCTGTCCGACCGGGACGACATCAAGGCGGTGGCACTCAACCTCATGCGGTTCTTCGAGGACGAGAGCTGCGGCCAGTGCACGCCGTGCCGCAACGGCACGGAGAAGGCGGTCAAGCTGATGACGTCCGGCGGCTGGGACCGGGCGCTCCTGGCCGATCTTTCCGTGGTGATGCGCGACGCCTCGATCTGCGGCCTCGGCCAGGCGGCGCCCAACCCGCTCGACTGCCTGATCAAGTATTTCCCGGAGGAGCTGACATGAGCGAGGCGATCCCCTTCATCCTCGACGGCGAAGAGGTCGAGGCCGCGCCCGGCGAGACCATCTGGCAGGTCGCCCAGCGAAAGGGCATCGAGATCCCGCACCTCTGCTACCAGCCGGAGCCGGGCTACCGCGCCGACGGCAACTGCCGCACCTGCATGGTGGAGATCGAGGGCGAGCGGGTCTTGGCCGCCTCGTGCGTGCGCAAGCCGGCGAAGGACATGAAGGTCACCACCAACAGCGCGCG
>JAWWCG010000294.1:0-5290 GCA_033720555.1 Kiloniellales bacterium
GCCGGCACAGTCCGGGCTCGTGCGGCGGGAGTCAAGCGCGCCGGCCGGCGGCGGCCGGCCGTCGGGGCCCGCCGGCGTGCGCGGCTCAGTCCTTGGCTTTCCAGGAGTCCACGTAGCCCGTCCACTCGACCCCTTCGGCCAGGTCCTGGACCGTCAGCAGGTCGCGGGTGTCGACCATGACCGCGACCTCGTCGGTCTCGCATCGGGCCCCGGCCATGGCGGCCTGGTAGGCCTTGGGGTGAGGTCCGTGGACGAAGCCGGCGGGGTGCAGCGTCGCCATGCCGGGCTTGATGTTGTCGCGGCTGAAGAACTGGCCGCGGTGATAGAACAGGAATTCGTCGAAGTCGTCATTGGAATGGTAGAACGGCAGCTTGAGCGCCCCCGGATCGCTTTCCAGCGGCCGCGGCGCGAAGGTGCAGACGACGAAGCGATCGGCGACGAAGGTGGTGTGGGCCGAGGGCGGCAGGTGGTAGCGCGCCGACATGAGCGGGCGGATGTCGCGCCAGTTGATCCTGACCGGCGCGAGCGTGCCGTGCCAGCCGACGGCGTCCAGCGGATTGAACGGGAACACCTGGGTCGAGAGCGTGCCCGCGCGCTTGATCGAGACCCGCCATTCCTTCTCCGACTGCTGGTCGCGAAAGGCCTCGTCGATCACCGGCGTGTCGAGCATCGCCGGATCGAAGATGGCGTGCGCGCCGACCAGGCCCTTGTCCGGCAGCCGGAAGGCGCCGCCGGTCGCCTCGATCATCAGCAGGCTCGCGGCGCCGTCGCCCGTCTCATCGTCGCCCGTCGCAGCGTCGCATTCGAGCCGCCAGAGAGTGCCGCGCGGCAGCACGAGATAGTCGCCCTCGCGGAACGCCAGGTGGCCGTAGTCGCAGTAGAGATGGCCGCGGCCCCGGTGCACGAAGAGGCACTGGTCGCCGTCGGCGTTGCGCACCAGATGGTCCATCGCGCCTTCGAGGCGCCAGAAGCGGATCTCGACGGCCGCGTTGGCGAGCACCCGCGCCGCGTCCCACGGCGAGGCGCTCGCCCCCGACAGCGCGGTCAGGTCGAAGGCGCGCGGGCGCACCGGGCCCTCGAAGCGGCTCCACCCGGTCGGCGGATGCGCGTGGTGGAGATGGCTGGCGGGCCCGAAGAAACCGTCGCGCCCGGCCTCGCGCTCGTAGGTCCCGGCCGGCAGATCGCAATGCGCCTGCCGGCTGGCCGCGCCCTCGATCCGGGGAAACGAGATTCCGTGCCGCATGTCGCTGTCCTCCCGCGCGCCCTCGATCGCGACCTCAAGCCGCCGCGCCGGCGCCGCTTGCGATGGAGTCCGACGCTATATATAGTTTCATATGAAACTATTAACAAGGAGCGGGCGCAAGCGGTGACGGATCGGCTGGCAGAACGCGCGGGCGGCCGGCGCGCCGAGGCCGGGGAAGCGCCGGGCGCCGGCGCGGCGCCGGACCTCGATCTCGACCGCTTCCTGCCCTACCGGCTTTCGGTTCTGCAGCTCGCGGTGAGCCGCGCGCTGGCGCGGATCTACGCCCGGCGCTTCGAGCTCAGCCGCCACGAGTGGCGGGCGCTCGCGGTGCTCGCGCGCGAAGCGCCGCTGACCGCGGGCGAGGTCGCGGCGCGGACCAGCATGGACAAGGTCCAGGTCAGCCGGGCCATCGCCAAGCTGATCGCTTCCGGCCGGGTCTGTCGCGCCACCGACCCCGCGGACCGGCGCCGCGCGCCGCTGCGGCCGACCGCCAAGGGGCGCGCCCTCTACCGGCGCATCGTGCCGCTGGTGAAGGCGCGCGAGGCCGAGCTGACGAGCGTCCTCACCCCGGCCGAGGCGCGCGCCCTCGATCGCATCGTCGCAAAGCTCCAGCGCCGCGCCCGGGACCTGCTGGACGCCCCGGACCCGGGCCCGGACCCGGCGCCCGGCGAGAGCCGGTAGGCCGGCGCCAGTAGACTGGGCGCGGCTGGGCCGGGGCGAGGAAAAACCAGCTCGATGCTCCGCCTCGCACGCGCAATATTTGCGGAGGTCTTCGCCACACTTGCAGATGCTTGGCCGCCCGTATTGACAGTCAAAGCAAAATGTTGAACACTTATAAATTCTTGAATTGGAATATGTTTTACTTCTCGCTGAAGTCTATCCGCGATTTCGGGGGGAAAGGGAACAGCCAACTGGCAGAGCTGGAACTCCCGGGGTGGGCCAAACCTCGCTAAGAATTCTCCTGGCGGACGATCACGCGCTGTTCCGTGCGGGATTGCGCCATCTTTTGAAGGACTTCGGCGATCAGGTGCAGATCGAGGAGGCGCACGACTACGACGCCACCGTCAAGCGCCTATCGCAGACCGACGATCTCGACCTGCTGCTGCTGGACCTGAACATGCCGGGCATGACCGGGATCGCGGCGGTCGAGGATCTCTGCGCGCTGGCCCCCGACGTGCCGATCATCGTCATCTCGGTGCGCGAGACCGCCGAGGACGTCCGCAAGGCGATCGACGCCGGGGCGGCGGGCTACATTCCCAAGTCGTCGACCCCGGAAGTCATGATGAGCGCGCTGCAGCTCGTGCTGTCCGGCGGCATCTACCTGCCGCCCAATCTGCTCCACGAGCTGCCCGCCGGCGTCGGTGGGGCGGCGGAGAACGGCGGCCCCCCGGACGACCAGTTGGCCCGCCTGACGCCGCGCCAGCGCGACGTCCTGCGGCTGCTCGCCCAGGGCCAATCGAACAAGCAGATCGCCGACGTCCTGGGCCTCGCCCCGGGCACGGTGAAGATCCACATCTCGCGGATCCTGCGGGCCTTCAAGGTGCAGAACCGGACTCAGGCCGTGATCGCGGCCGCCGAGGCCCTGGGCGAAAGCAAGACCCAGGTCGGCTGAGGCCGGCTGGCGGCGACCGGGCGGCGACCCGGCGGCGAGACCGCCGTCATCCCTGGCACAGATTGCGGATCAGGGCGCGCAGCTTCGCCGGTCGCACCGGCTTTTTCATGACGTGCAGGTCCTGGGCCGCGACCTCGGCCAAGGCTTCGGGCAGGATCTCGCCGGTCACGATGACGCCCGGCAACGCCCGCCCGGCGCGCCGGCGCAGCTCCACGATCGCCTGGGCGCCGGTCTCGCCGCCCGGCAAACGGTAGTCGGCGATCACCACGTCGGGAACGATCTCGGCGGCCCGCGCGGCCTCGGCCGAGGCCAGCGCCACCACCTCGTAGCCCCAGGCCTCGAGCACGATGCGCATGGCGTTGAGGACCATGGCGTCGTCCTCGATGATCATGACGGTCGCCTCGGCCTCGGCCCGCGCCTCGCCCTCCTGTCGGCCCGGCGGCGGCGCCGCGCGCGCCTGGCCGGCCGCGAGCGGCAGCTCGACCCAGAACAGCGAGCCGCGGCCGAGCGTGGAGCGCAAGCGCACCGGGTGGCCAAGCAGCTCGGCCAGCCGGCGCACCAGCCCCAGGCCGAGGCCGAGGCCGGCGCCGCGCTCCTTGGCGCTGCTGTCGAGCTGGCAGAAGTCGTCGAAGATCTTGGCGTGGCCGGACTCCGGGATGCCGGGCCCGGTGTCCCAAACCTCCAGGCGCACCAGCTCGCCGCGCCGGCGGCAGCCGATCAGCACGCGCCCGCGATCGGTGTAACGCACGGCGTTGGAGACCAGGTTGTCGAAGATTCGCTCGAGCAGGCCCGGGTCGCTGCGCACCGCCAGGCTGCACGGCACCAGCCTCAGATCGAGTCCCTTCTCGCGGGCGATGCCGAGATACTGCTGGTGGATGCGCCCCAGCAGCGGGGCCAGCGGCACCTCCTCGAAGCTCGGCGTGATCGTCCCCGCCTCCAGCTCCGAAACGTCCAGCAGCGAGTCGAGCAGGCGCCGGGTGAAGGACAGCGAATCCTGCATGTCGGAGACGATCGACAGCGCCTCCTCGCTCAGCGGCTCGCCGGACAGGGCCGAGACCAGCAGCTCCATGGCGTGCAGCGGCTGGCGCAGGTCGTGGCTGGCGGCGGCGAGGAACCTGGTCTTGGCGGCATTGGCCCGCTCCGCCTCCGCCTTGGCGGCGGCGAGGGCCGCCTCGGCGCGCCGCCGATCGCTCAGGTCGCGCACGCTGGCGGCGGCCGAACCCGCGCCGTCCGAGGATATGAAGAACACCGTCACCTCGACCGGAACCGACGCGCCGCTCTTGTGCCGATAGCTTGCCTCGAAGGTGACGGCGCCCGCCGCCTCGAGCCGGGCCCACAGGCGCCGCCAGGCCTCCCGGCCGCGGCCGGGATCAAGGCCGGCTTCGACGTCGCGATCGATCTCGGGCTCGAGGTCGGCCAGGGTCATGGCCTCGAGCGCACCGCGCGCATGGCCGAGCAGCCGCGCGAGCGCCTCGTTGACCCGCACGATGCGCCCCTCGGCATCGAGCCAGGCGACGCCGTCGGCCGCCGGCGCGGAGTCCGCGGCGCGCGTCGAATTCGGGGTCTTGGCGTCGTGGTCGCTCACGGCAAGGGCCCTTCGCGCGGGCGGCGGCGTCGCAGCCTGTGGCGGACCGGACCGGCCCGCCGGACGCCCCGGCCACTCGGGAATCTACCCGGTGGCGGCCGCGGCGACGAGCCTCTTTCCCGCCGCCGCTCAGGCGTTCACGTCGATCACCACGCGGCCGCGCACCCGGCCCTTGAGGATCTCGCCGGCGAGCTTCGGCACGTCGCCCAGGGCGGCCTCCTGGGTCATGGAGTCCAGCAGATCCATCGGCAGGTCGCGGGTCAGCCGGTTCCAGGCCTCGGTCCGGCGCGGGTTCGGGCAGCTCACCGAATCTATGCCCAGCAGGTTGATGCCGCGCAGCAGGAAGGGGATCACCGTGGTCTCCAGCTTGATGCCGCCGGCGTTGCCGACCGCGGCCACCGAGCAGTGCGGCTGCATCTGGGCGAGCACCCGGGCCAGGGTGACGCCGCCGACCGCGTCGACGCAGCCGGCCCAGCGCGCCGTGTCGAGCGGCTTGGCCGGAGCCTCGGCCAGCTCGTCGCGGCCGACGATCTCGGCGGCGCCGAGGTCGCTGAGATAGCCGTGGGTCTCCGCTCGGCCGGTCGAGGCGGCCACCTGGTAGCCGAGGCGCGCCAGCACGGCGACCGCCACCGAGCCGACGCCGCCGGCCGCGCCGGTCACCAGCACCGGGGCCTTGTCGGGGTTCAAGCCGTGCTCCTCCAGGGCCATAACCGCCAGCATCGCGCTCAGGCCCGCCGTGCCGATCGCCATCGCCTGCTTGGCGGTGAGGCCGTCCGGCAGCTTGACCAGCCAGTCGCCCTTGAGCCGCGCCTTCTGGGCGTAGCCGCCCCAATGGGCCTCGCCGACGCGC
>JAWWCG010000295.1:0-5290 GCA_033720555.1 Kiloniellales bacterium
CGGCGGAGGGCTTCTGGAGCGGCACCGTCTGTCGCGCCCTCGCCGGGTTCGGCCTGGCCGGCACCTCCCGGCCAGGCCTCAAGGCGCTCACCGACCCCGTCGCGCCGGCCCAGCGCAGCCGCTCGATCGCGTTCTACACCGCCAGCTTCTCGATCGGCTCCAGCCTGTCGTTCCTGCTGGCCGGCGAGATCGACGCCTGGCTCGGATGGCGCTGGACCTTCGTGGTGTCGGGGCTCGGACCGCTGTTCGCCGCGGGCCTGGTGTGGTTCCTGGTGCCGGCGAGCGCGCCGCATCACCTGTCGCCGGCCTCCGGCTTTCTGCTGGATTTCCGGCCGGTGCTCGCCAACCGCCGGGCGATGGCCTACGTGCTCGCCTATTTCGCCCACAATTGGGAGCTGTTCGCGCTCAGGTCCTGGCTGGTCGCTTTCCTGGTCTTCGCCCAGGCGCAGCACAGCGCCGACGCTCCCGGCGCTTTGTGGAGCGCCACGGTGATCGCGGCGGCGGTCAACCTGGTCGGCCTGCCCTCCAGCGTCCTCGCCAATGAGATGACCCGCCGCTTCGGCCGCCGCGGCGTGGTGGTCACGGTCATGACCGGCTCGGCGCTGCTGGCCGCGGCGCTGGGCTTTCTCACGCCCCTGCCGATCCCGCTGCTGGTCGCGCTCTGCATGCTCTACGGCGTCACCGTCACCGCCGACTCGGCCTCGATCACCGCCGGCGCGGTCGCCCACGCCGCCGACGGCGCGCGCGGCGCCACCATGGCGGTCCACTCCTTTATCGGCTTCTCCGGCGCCTTCCTCGGTCCGATCGCCTTCGGCGGCGTCCTCGACCTGGCAGGCGGCGGGACGAGCGCGCTCTCCTGGGGCCTGGCCTTCGTGTCGAACGGGCTCGCCGTCGCGCTCGGGCCGCTGGCGATCCTCGTGGTCGGCCGCCGGATGCGCGGCCGTTCCTAGGTCTCAGTCGCCCGCCCGGGGATGCGCCCGCCGGTAGACCGCCAGCAGGCCCGCCGTGTCGACGTCGGTGTAGCGCTGGGTGGTCGACAGCGAGGCGTGGCCGAGCAGCTCCTGGATCGCACGCAGGTCGCCGCCGGCCGCCAGCAGATGGGTGGCGAAGCTGTGGCGCAGCGCGTGCGGCGTCGCCGAGTCGGGCAGGCCCAGCAGGCGGCGCAGATCGGCGAGGCGCTGCTGCACCTGGCGGGCGCCGAGCGGGCCGCCGCGAACTCCGACGAAGAGCGGTCCCTCGGGCGGCAGCCGGTGCGGGCAGGCGGCCAGATAGTCGTCGATCGCGGCCGCCACCGCCGGCAGCAGGGGCACGATCCTTTGCTTGCGGCCCTTGCCGGTGATCAGCAGGCTGTCCTGGCCGGCGCCCGGCGCCTCGCGCCGGCGCAGGGACAAGGCCTCGCCCAGGCGCAGGCCGCAGCCATAGAGCAGCAGGCAGACCGCGGCGTCGCGCTTGTTGAGCCACGGGCGGTCGTCGAAGCCCTCGATCTGGTCGAGGGTTTCGCCCGCCTCCTCTCGGCTCAGCGCGCGCGGCACCGAGCGCGGCACCTTGGGCGTGCGGATCGCGCCGACGGCCGGGTTCTCGGCGAGGCCGCGGCGTTCCAGCCAGCGGAAGAAGCCGCGCACCACCGAGAGCGCCCGCGCGGTGGAGCTCGCCTGCAGGCCGCGCCGCGCGCGGGCGGCCAGCCAGGCGCGAAAGTCGCTGGCCCTGAGCGCGCCCAGGCTCTCCAGGGTGAGGCGGTCGCCCAGATGCTCGCTCAGGAACGCAAGGAAGTCGCCGAGATCCCGGCCATAGGCGGCCACCGTGTGGTCGGAGGCGCGCCGCTCGGCGACCAGCCACTGCCGCCAGTCGGCCACGGCCCCGCCGAGATCGGCGTTCAGGCGTTCGCTCAAAGCTGATGGCGGCTCGGACAGCGGTTCGGGGGCCGCGGCCTCGTCTCGCGGCGCCTTGTCCCTCACTCGGGAAGGTTGAGCCATGCCCGGATGCTGCGTTCCAAGGCCCGAGCCAGGAAGGTCAGAAGCTCGGTGCGCTGGCCCTCGTGGAACTGCTTGGCGCGCCGCGATCCCAACGCCAGCAAGGCCGGCGGCGTCTTGCGGCTGACCTGCAGGCGAATCAGCGCCTGCGAGGAGACCAGGGTGCTCGCCGCGCCGAACAGGGCGCCCTGGCCGTCGATGCGCTCCGCCAGGGTCACGGTCCGGCCGCGGCCGATCAGGGCGTCGACGGTGCCGGGTTCGAGCTGCACGAGCCCGTCCAGGCGCACCGGCGGCAGCCCTTCCTTGCCCTGTTCGACGCCGAGGGCGACCGCGTCCAGGTCGAGGATCACGGCGAGGTCGGTGGTCACCGTCTCGATCAGATGCTCGAAAGACCTGGCCGACAGCAGCGCCAGGACCGCCCGGTGCACCCGCGCCTGGATGGTCAGGTTGGCGCGTCCGATGGCGATCAGATTGTCGTGGGCGCGCCGCGCGTCGGCGAGCTGCTGGCGCAGGCGCTCGACCAGGAAGCGCTGCAGGTTGACGACGCCGTCGCCGGTCTCGGGCGCCGGCGCGCTGAGCGAATCCAGCAGCTCCGGATGATCGGCGAAGAAATCCGGGTGACGCTCGAGGAAGGCCGCGACCTGGTCGGCGGTCAGCCCATCGCCGACCCCGACCAGCGCCTGGCCGGCCCGCGCCGCCCCCCGTTCAGGCGCGGCGTCGCTCTGGCGCCTTGTCATCGGATTCGCCGGCGACCGGCTGCTTCAGGATCGACTGGCCGGTCTTGGCCCAGTCGTCCAGGAAGGAGTCCAGGCCCCGATCAGTCAGGGGGTGTTTGAACATGGCGCGCAACACGGCCGGTGGAACGGTCGCCACGTGCGCGCCCAGCTTGGCCGCCTCGACCACGTGGATCGGGTGGCGCACCGAGGCGACCAGGACCTCGGTGGTGATCTCGGGATAGGCGTCGAAGATCTCCATGATCTCGGAGATCAGGCCGATGCCGTCGGTGGCGATGTCGTCGAGGCGGCCGACGAAGGGCGAGACGAAGCTGGCGCCCGCCTTGGCGGCCAACAAGGCCTGGGCGGGCGAAAAGCACAGCGTCACGTTGACCCGGATCCCGTCGTCGGACAGCGCGCGGCAGGCCTTCAGCCCGTCCGGCGTCAAGGGCACCTTGACGGCGATGTTGTCGGCGACCTGGGCGAGCCGCCGGCCCTCGCTCACCATGGTTGGGTGGTCGAGGGCGGTTACCTCCGCGCTGACCGGGCCGGAGACCAACGCACAGATTTCCTTCAGCACCTCGATGAAATCCCGGCCGGTCTTGGCCACCAGCGACGGGTTGGTGGTGACGCCGTCCAGCAGCCCGGTCGCCGAGAGGTCCCGGATCTCCGCGACGTCCGCGGTATCGACAAAGAACTTCATCCCTGTTCCATCCTCTCTCGCGCGCCGCCGGGCGTACCGCCACGACCGCGCGCCTCGCGAACCGCTTCGTCTGTCGGGGCGGCGCCAAGGCCCTGTGCGCCCACCCAACGGTCCACTAGAGTGTAGCCGATGCCAGATCGCCATGCCAGCATCGCCCGGCCAGGGCAAGACCTAACCGATCGCGCCGAGTCCGGCGGCCCGCAGGGCCCCGGCGCCGCCGGCCTGCCGGAGGCCCGCGTTTCCGTGCTTTTGCCGCTGCCGCTCGAGCGCGCGTACGACTATCTCGTCCCCGCCGGCCTGGCGCTCGCGCCGGGGGATTTCGTGCGCGTACCCCTCGGCAACCGCGAGGTTCTCGGCGTGGTTTGGGAGCCGGGCGGCGACTCGGGGGAGATTTCGCCGGGGCGGCTGAAGCCCGTCGCCGCGCGCTGCGAGGCGCCGGCCTTGCCGCAGGTACAGCGGCGGTTCATCGAATGGCTGGCCGACTACTACATGGTGCCGTGGGGGGTGGTGCTGCGCATGGCGCTGTCGGCCCGCGACGCCCTCGAGCCGCCCACGTCGATCACGGCCTACCGGCTGGCCGCTGCCGGGCCGGAGCCAGAGGGGCTGCGCCTCACGCCGGCGAGCTGGCGCACGCCGCCGGCGTCGGCCCGACGGTGGTCAAGGGGTTGGCCAAGGCGGGGGCGATCGAGGCGGTCGAGTTGCCGCGGCCGCCGGCCATCGAGACACCCGACTGGCGCCGCGCGGGTGCGGCCCTGTCGGCCGCCCAGCGCGAGGCGGCGCGCGCCCTGACGGCGGGCGTTCGCCAAGTCGCGGCCCTTGCCGATCGCCAGGCCGATCGCGAGGCCGATGGCGAGTCCGATCGCGGGGCCGAGGGCGCCGCGGCGGGCTTCGCGGTCACGCTCTTGGACGGGGTCACCGGCGCCGGCAAGACGGAGGTCTATCTGGAGGCGGTGGCGGCGGCCGTCGAGACCGGCCGGCAGGTCTTGGTGCTGCTGCCGGAGATCGCCCTGACCGCGCAGTGGCTGGAGCGCTTCCGCCGGCGCTTCGCCGTGGCGCCGGCCGAGTGGCATTCCGACCTGAGCCAGCGCCAGCGGCGCATCGCCTGGCGCGCCGTCGCCGAGGGCGAGGCGCGGGTGGTGGTCGGCGCGCGATCGGCCTTGTTCCTGCCCTATCGCGCCCTCGGCCTGATCGTCGTCGACGAGGAGCACGACCAGGCCTTCAAGCAGGAGGACGGCGTGCCCTACCACGCCCGGGACATGGCGATCGTGCGGGCGCGGCTGCAAGGCTGCCCGGTCGTCCTGGTGTCGGCGACGCCGTCGCTCGAGACGGTGACCAACGTCAAGGCCGGCCGCTTCGACCGCCTCCACCTGCCCGAGCGCCACGGCGCCGCCGTCATGCCGCGGATCGAGCTGGTCGACCTCAAGGCCGACCCGCCGCCGCGCCTGCCCGGCCTGGGGCCGTGCTGGCTGTCCGGCGCCTTGCGCCGGGCGCTCGAGGAAACCTTCGCGGCCGGCGAACAGGCGCTGCTGTTCCTCAATCGGCGCGGCTATGCGCCCTTGACCCTGTGCCGGACCTGCGGCCACCGCCTGGCCTGTCCGGACTGCACCGCCTGGCTGGTCGCCCACCGGCTGGCCGGCCGCCTTCAGTGTCACCACTGCGGCCACGCCGCCAGGATGCCGGCGGCCTGCCCGGAGTGCGGGACGGAGGGCTCGCTGGCGGCCTGCGGGCCGGGCGTCGAGCGGCTGTCAGAGGAGGTCGCGGCGCTGTTTCCCGACCTGCGCACCCGCGTCGTCTCCAGCGACACCTTGATCGGCCCGGCCGCCGCCGCGGAGTTCGTGCGCGCCATGGCCGAGCGCGAGATCGACCTGCTGATCGGCACCCAGGTCGTCGCCAAGGGCCACCAC
>JAWWCG010000296.1:0-5286 GCA_033720555.1 Kiloniellales bacterium
GGCGCGTGGTAGCGCCGCACGCAGCCGGCCAGCTCGAGGAACACCATGTCGCCGTCGCTCAAGGCGCCCTCGCCCCAGGAGGTGTGCTCCTCGCCGAGGCGGGCGGCCGGGCGGATGAACGGCCCGAAGCCGGGAAAGGTGCCGCCGGCGCGGATCATGGCGCGATGGCACTCGGCGGCCACGTCGCGCTCGCTGGCGCCGGCGCGGATGGTCTCGATGGCCGCGGCCATGGCGGTGTCCGAGACCCGGGCGGCGGCGCGCATGCAGGCCTGCTCGGCCGGGCTCTTGACCAGGCGCAGGCCATCCACCAGGCCCGAGATCTCGACCCACTCGACGTCGGGCAGGCGCGCCATGAGGGACCGCGCCAGGCCGTAGGACAGGCCGGACGACCACTGCTCGAGGCCGATCCGCGCCGGTTCGTCGCCCTGTTCCGCGACCACCTCGACGACCGTGTCGGCCGCCCTGCCGATCCGCGCCTTGGCGTGGCGTCGGTCGTCGATCAGCCGCACCGTCACGTCGGCCGCGCTCTCGTCGTCGCCGTGGCCGGCGAAGCGGGCGTTGCGCACTTGGGCGGCGACGGTCACCCGCTCCATGTCGCGGGTGACCAGCGTCGGCTCGCCGTCGATCGGAACCACCAGGACGTGCGGCGCGAAGTAGCCCCAGTGGTCGAGGCCGGTCAGGTAGTAGATGTTCTCCGGCGTCGAGATCAGGCACAGCTCGAGGTCCCGCTCCGTCATGCGGGCCCGCACCGCGGCCAGGCGCTCGCCGTACTCCGCCTCGCTGAAGACCGCTTCCGCTTGCATCGCTTCGTCCTCGCCGCGCTCGCCGCCGCCGCTACCGCCGCTACCGCCGGTGATTTGGCGCCCGGCCATGCTAGCACGCCGCCGCGCGCCTGGCGCACCTGCGCGCGTGCCTCTTGCCTTGGCGGGCGCGCGGGGTCAGGCTTCGGCGCGCCTTAAACCGAGCGCCGAAACCGAGTGCCGAAACCGAGCGCCGGTCGGGCCAGAGAAGAGGAGGGGGGGCGGTGCGAGTCGCGGTGATCATCGTGGGGCTGCTGCTGGCGGCGGCGGTCGCCACCTATGTCCGCTACGAGAGCCTCGACCCCTGCGACTGGCTGGCGCGCGACCTCATGGTGGAGTCCGGCCTGCCGCGGGTGGCGGTGGACCTTCGGATCAGCGCCGCCTTCCTGCTCGACGGCGTCACCGACCCGGACACCGGCGACTGCCTGGTGAAGTGGTGGGCCTGGCGCCGCGACGGCGTGCCGCTGGAGGAGTGACGGTTCCTCCAGGCGCTCGGCGTCCCGGTCGGGCGTCGTTCAGGTCCCGGGTTTGCAGGGTCCGCCGGGTTTGCATTTGGGCACCGGAGCCTTCCTAATAGCGGGGGCGGGGGGCCAAGGGACCCCGGGTGTCGGCCGAGTTTCGGGAGAAGACCAATGGCAGAGTTTCCGGAGAACGCTAACGTCGTCGTCGTCGGCTTGGGCGGGATCGTCGGCGCCTCGGTGGCCCACCACCTGATCGAGCGGGGCTGGGACGATATCGTCGGCATCGACGCCTCGGCGATCCCGACCGACATCGGCTCGACCTCGCACGCGTCGGACTTCTGCTACGCCACCAGCCACGATTTCCTCTCCTGCTGGACGACGCTCTACTCCATCGACTTCTTCGAAAGGATGGGGCACTACGCCAAGGTGGGCGGGCTCGAGATCGCCCGGGTCGGCGACGACGCCCGGATGGACGAGATCAAGCGCAAGGTCGCCTCCGGCAAGGCCTTCGGCACCGGCGTGCGCCTGGTGAGCCCGGCCGAGATCAAGGAGAGGTTTCCGCTCCTCGAGCAAGACCTGGTGCAGGGCGGCATGTGGGATCCCGACGCCGGCCTCGTCGTGCCCCGCTCCCAGGTCGTCGCCGGCATCCTGGTCGACGAAGCGGTCAAGAGCGGCAAGCTGAAAGCCTTCGCCAACACGCCCGCCACCGGCCTGATCGTCGAGGCGGGGCGCATCAAGGGGGTCGAGACCCCGCGCGGCCGGATCCTGGCCGACAGAGTGATCGTCTGCGCCGGGCTTTGGGGCCGCCTGGTCGCCGCCATGGCCGGCGAGGACCTGCCGGTCATGCCGGTCGACCATCCGCTGCTGTGGTTCGGTCCCTACGAGGCGTTCGCCGGCACCGGCAAGGACATCGGCTGGCCGCTGCTGCGCGATCAGGGCAACTCCGCCTACATGCGCGACACCGGCGACCCCAAGACCACCGAGGGCGGCATGATCGAGTGGGGCTACTACGAGGAGAGCGAGCCGCGTCTCTGCCACCCCCGGGACATCCTGGACAAGGCCGAAGCGCGCCTCTCTCCCTCGCAGCGCGACCTGGACATCGAGCAGGTGATGGCGCCGCTGGAGCGCGCCATGGAGCTGACCCCGATCCTGGCCGAGTTGGGCTACGACGAGAAACGCTCCTTCAACGGCCTGCTTCAGGTGACGACGGACGGCGGGCCGTCGATCGGCGAGAGCCAGAAGGTCCGCGGCCTGTGGTACGGCGTCGCGATCTGGGTCAAGGACGCCCCCGGCATGGCCAAGCTCCTGGTCGACTGGATGACCGACGGGCGCACCGGGATCGATCATCACGCGATCGACTACGCGCGCTTCTATCCCTTCCAGACCGACGAGGACTTCATCCACGCTCGCTGCACCGAGACCGCGATGAAGATCTACAATCCGGCGGTCCATCCGCGCGAGCCCTTCGCCGGCGGCAGGGGCGTGCGCCGCAGTCCGTTCTACGAGCGCGAGAAGGAGCTCGGCGGCTATTTCATGGAGCTCGGCGGCTGGGAGCGCGCCCACGGCTACGCCAGCAACGAGCACCTGCTGGACAAGTACGCCGATCGGGTGCCGGTGCGCGAGAACGAATGGGACAATCGCCATTTCTGGCGCGTCTCGAACGCCGAGCACCTGGAGATGAGCGCCAACGTCGGCATGGTCAATCTGTCCCACTTCGCCATGTACGACGTGAGCGGCCCGGACCACGTGCCGTTCATGGAACACCTCTGCGTCGCCAAGGTCGGCGGCGACAACCAGGTCGGCAAGGGCATCTACACCCACTTCCTCGACCAGCAGGGCATGGTGAAGGCCGACTTCACCGTGTTCCGCATGGCGGACCGCTTTCGCTTCGTCGACGGGGCGGACGCCGGCAACCGCGACTTCGTCTACATGAAGCGCATGGCGGAGGATCTGGGCTACGACGTCGAGTTCGCCGATGTCTCGACCGACTACACCACCATCGGCCTGTGGGGGCCGAACGCCAGGGCCACGCTCCAGAAAGTGGTGGCGGACCCGGACGGCCTCGCCCACGAGGCCTTCCCCTTCGCGTCGATCAAGAAGATCGCCATCGCCGGCAAGGACGTCGCGGCCTTCCGCATTTCCTACGTCGGCGAGCAGGGCTGGGAGTTGCACATGAAGTACGAGGACGGCCTTGCCGTCTGGGACGCGCTGCGCGCCGAGGACGTCATGCCCTTCGGCGTCGAGACCTACGCCAACTCCCGCCGCATGGAGAAGAGCCTGCGCCTGCAGAACGCCGACCTCTTGACCGAGTACAATCTCCTGGAGGCCGACCTCGCGCGCCCCAAGGTCAAGGAGGCCGACTTCGTCGGCAAGGACGCCTATCTCGCGCATCGCGCCCGCGACCATCAGCCGGCCACGCTCTGCACTTTGGTGATGACCGACAACCGGGATTCGAACGGCGTCGCCCGCTATCCGGTCGGCACTCTGCCGATCATGGATCCGGAGACCGGCGAGACCTTGGTCGATTCCGAGGGGCGGCGATCCTTCACCACTTCGATCGCCTACGGTCCGAGCGTCGGCAAGAACATCGCGCTCGGCTATCTGCCGCACGCGCACGCCGTCAAAGGCAAGACGTTCCAGGTGGAGTACTTCGCCGACACCTACCCGGTCGAGGTGGCCGGCGTCGGCTACGAACCGCTCTACGACCCGGAAAACCTGAAGCCGCGAACCTAAACGCGCCGCCCGATCCGCCGGCGCGCGCGGCGCTTTAGACAGACCCGCGCGAAAGGGAGTAGGCTCTGCTGAGACGCGCCTGGGCGTAAGCCTGTCGCGGTTGCGACAGAGCGGGCGAGGGCGCGGACCATAATCGCGCGACGAGGCGCCTGCCACGAGGCGTCGCGGACGAGGCGCTGGACAGGGAGCTATGGGGTCGGCGTGATGAGCGAGACGGAAAGCACGGCCGAGCGTCGGGGTCGGCGCGCCGGCGGCGGCCGCGAGGCCAGGCGGGCGGTGCGCAGCGGCGGCGGCCTTTCGAAGCGGCGGTTCATCAGCCGCAAGATCCCGGTCTACGAGCCGCTGTCGCAAGAGGGGATCGAGGTTGTCGAGCGTAACGCCGAGACGGTGCTGGAGGAGATCGGCATCGAGTTTCGCGACGACGCCGAGGCGCTGGAGATCTGGAAGGCGGCCGGCGCCGACGTCGACGGCGAGCGGGTGCGCTTTCCCCGCGGGCTGTGCCGCGAGCTGATCAAGACGGCGCCCAGCCAGTTCACCCAGCACGCCCGCAACCCGGAGCGCAGCGTCACCATCGGCGGCGACAACACGGTCTTCGCGCCGGTCTACGGCCCGCCCTTCGTGCGCGACCTCGACCAGGGCCGCCGCTACGCCACCCTCGAGGACTTCCGCAACTTCGTGAAGCTCGCCTACATGGCGCCGGCGATCCACCAGTCCGGCGGCACGGTCTGCGAGCCGGTCGACGTGCCGGTGAACAAGCGCCACCTGGACATGGTGTACAGCCACCTGCGCTATTCGGACCTGCCCTTCATGGGATCGGTGACCGCGCCGGAGCGCGCCGAGGACACGGTGGCCATGGCCAAGATCGTCTTCGGCGAGGACTTCGTCGAGCAGAACACGGTCATCATCAGCCTGATCAACGCCAATTCGCCGATGACCTTCGACGACACCATGCTGGGCGCGCTCAAGGTCTATGCCCGGCACAACCAGGCGGTGCTGCTCTCCCCCTTCGTCATGGCCGGCGCCAACACACCGGCCAGCAGCCTGGGCGCCGTGGCCCAGCTCAACGCCGAGGCGCTCGCCGGCATCGCCTTCGCCCAGCTGGTGAACCCGGGCGCGCCCATGGTCTACGGGCAGTTCTTGGCCACGGTCTCCATGAAGTCCGGCGCGCCCATGGCCGGCACGCCGGAGATCTCCATGATGAACTTCATGGTCGGCCAGCTGGCCCGGCGCTACCGGGTGCCCTGGCGCTCCAGCGGCAGTTTGAGATCCCCTTCCTTCGCTTTTCATTCGAC
>JAWWCG010000297.1:0-5269 GCA_033720555.1 Kiloniellales bacterium
ATGAAGGCCCAGGGCGCGTCCTCCCGCACGATCTCCTGCATTTCCCGGTAAAGGCGGGCGCGTTCGTCCTGATCGGTCGAGCGGCGCGCCGCCTCCAGCAGCTCGTCGACCTTGGGGTTCGAATAGTAGCCGGAGTTGAAGCCGCCCTTGTCGGGAAAGGCGTCGGTGCGCAGCGCCAGATAAGGCAGCGTATCCGGGTCGTTGGTCATCCACGCCATCTCGGCCATGTCGGCCTTGCCCTCGAGCCCCGGGTTCACCTTGCCGAGGAAGGTATTCCATTCGTAGGTCTCGATCTCGACGTCGAGGCCGACCTCGGCGAGGTCCGCCTGGATCGCTGTGCCCATGGGAACCGGGTCCAGCATGCCCGAGCCGCCCTCGGTCACGTAGAACGTCAGGCTGGCGCCCTCGACCCCCGCCTCCTTGAGGAGCTGGCGCGCCTTCTCCGGATCGTGGGGATAGGGCTCGAGGCCCTCGTTGTAGGCCCAGGAGAACGCCGGCGGCGTCGGCCCGGCGGCGACCTGCGCGGTCCCCTGCAGCACGTTCTCGACCAAGGACTCCTTGTCGATCGCATAGTTCACCGCCTGGCGCACGCGCTTGTCGGCGAACGGCCCTTCCTTGGCGTTCAGGATCAGGAACCAGACATGCGGCCCGGCCTGCTCGTGAACCGTATAGGCGGCATCCTCGGCGAAGGTCGCGACGTTGTCCGGCGGCACCTCGACCATGAGGTCGATGCCCCCGGAGAGCATCTCGGCGACTCGCGTGTTGGCGTCGGTGATCGGGCGGAAGACCACCGCCTCCAGCGACGGCGCGCCGTCCCAATAGTCGTCGTTGCGCACCACCACCACCTTGGCGTTGCTCTCCCACTCGGCGAAGCGGAACGGGCCGGTTCCCGAGGGATTGCGCCCGAAGTCCTCGCCGTGCTGCTCGACGGCCGCGGGCGAGACGATCAGGCCCGTGGGATAGGCCAGGTTGGAGAGGAAGGGCGCATAGGGCTCGTTCAGCGTGAAGACCACCGTGCGTTCGTCCGCCGCCTCCACCGAGTCGATGGCGCCGAAGAAGAAGGACAGCGGGAACGGGCCGGTGTCGTGAAAGGGATGATCCTCGTCGAGCATGCGGTCGAAGTTGAACTTCACCGTCTCCGCGGTCAGCGGCGAGCCGTCGTGGAACGTGACGCCCTCGCGCAGGGTGAAGGTGTAGACCAGGCCGTCGCCGTCGATGGTCCAGGACTCGGCCAGCGCCGGCTCGACCTCGAGCGTGCCGTCCTTATAGCGCACCAGCCCATCATAGAGATTCATCAGGATGCGGAAGTCGTTGACCGCCGTCACCGTGTGCGGGTCGAGGGATTTCGGCTCGGCGATCTGACCGACCACTAGCACGTTCGGGGGAGTCTGGGCCTGCGCGGAGGCGAGGCCGCAAACGGCAAGGGCGGTGAGGAGGGCCGCCGCGAGACACCCGCGCGCGCGCGTCCCTGCGCCAAAGGTTTTGGTCATCGGTGCTGCTCCCTGTTCGATGTGGCCTGACGCTTTTGCCGGCAAATTATCATGATAAAATCCTGTGCGACAAGAATTCATAATGATAATTTTAGCGACCGCCTGGCTGAGGGGGAGCGCGCGTGGCCGAAACCGGGAACTCTACGGCGGGGGACCGACCCACCGTCAACATGGCGCGGCTGAAAGCCCGCATGCGGTCGCTTGCCGGCATCGGGGCCGACCCGTCGGGGCGCGGCGTCCACCGTCCGAGCTTCTCGCCGGCGGACATGGAAGCACGGCGCTGGTTGAGCCGTGAGATGGCGACCCTCGGCCTGCGGACCTGGATGGATGCCGTCGGCAACGTGGTCGGACGCTGGGACGTCGGCGAGGGGCCGGCGGTTCTGCTGGGCTCCCATCTCGACAGCGTGCCGCACGGCGGCGCCTTCGACGGGGCGCTGGGGGTGATCGCCGCGCTCGAATGCGTGGAGAGCCTGATGGAGGCCGGCATCGCGCCGGGCGCGCCGGTCGAGGTGATCGCCACCAGCGAAGAGGAAGGCCGCTTCGGCGGGATGCTGGGCGCCCAGGCCATGGCGGGCGCGGTGCCCGATACCTGGTTCCAAAGCGCCGCCGACGACCAGGGCGTGACGCTGGTCGACGCCATGCGCCAGGCCGGCCTCGACCCCGGGGCCTACGCTTCGGCGTGCCGCGACCCGGCCGACGTCGCGGCTTTCCTCGAGCTCCACATCGAACAGGGGCCGGTCCTGGACCGGGCCGGCCGGGCGGTCGGAATCGTCGAGGGGATCTCGGGCGTGTTCAACTGGGTCGCGACCTTGACCGGCTCCGCCAACCACGCCGGCACCACGCCGATGGAGCTGCGCCAGGACGCCTTTCGCGGCCTCGCGGCCTTCGCCGCCGACCTGCCGGACATCCTGGCCCACCACGGCACCCCGGCGAGCCGCCTGACCGTCGGCAAGGTGGAGCTGGCGCCCAACTTCCCCCACACCGTGCCCGGGCGCGCCGAGTTCTCGATCGTCGGACGCGACATGGACGAGGCCGTGATGGCGGCCTTGGCAGCGGCGTGCCGGGATTCCCTCGCCGCCGCCGCCGCGCGCCACGGGCTCGGCCTGGACGTGCACGAGGCGAGCTGGCTCGCGCCGACCCGGTGCCATCCCGACATCGTCGCGGCCTTCGCCCGACAGGCGGCCGCCCTCGGCCTCGAGGCGCCGGTCATGCCAAGCGGCGCCGGGCACGACACCCAGGTGATGGCGGAGCTGACGAGGTCGGGCATGATCTTCGTCGCCAGCCGGGGCGGAATCAGCCATGCGCCCGAGGAGCACAGCGATTGGCCGGACATCGAGGCCGGCGCCAACCTGCTGCTCCACACCCTCTTGGAGGTCGCGGGCGGTCTCAATCGATCGCCGTCATAGAAGACCGAGGCGTCATTCGGTTCTCAGGCCCTTCATGACAGCCACCAGTTTCGCGTCCCTCGACGCCGCCAAGGTCTGGAAGTCGCGGCCCGCCTCCGCCTCCGCGATCCCGGCGGCGAGCAGAGCGCCGACCTCGGACGTCAGCTCGGGAGAGCCCAGGTCCGCCCACCAGCGATGAAACGACTCGCCGTAGCGTTCGCAGAACTTGCCCATCCCGTGGCCGCCGCTCGCCAGGCTGAACAGCATGTGCGGCCCCATCACGGCCCAGCGCAGGCCGGGCCCGGCCGAAACCGCCGTGTCCACGTCCTCGACGCTGGCCACGCCTTCGACCACCAGGTGAATGGCTTCGCGCCACAAGGCCGCCTGCAGGCGGTTCGCGACATGGCCGGGCACTTCCTTGTTCAGCCGGATCGTGACCTTGCCGCAGGCCTTGTAGAAGGCTTCCGCTCGGTCGAGAACGCCCGCCGCCGTCCGCTCGTTGGCGAGCAGCTCGACCAGGGGAATCAGGTGCGGCGGATTGAACGGATGGGCCAGGACGAAGCGTCCGGGATCGCGCCATCCCGCCTGCATTTCGCGCACCAGAAGCCCGGAAGCGCTCGACGCGACGATCGAGTCCGGCGCCAGATGCGGCTCGATCCGGCGGTAGATGTCGTGCTTGACCTGGAGGCGCTCCGGCACGCTTTCCTGCACGAACTGGGCGCGCCGCACGGCTTCTTCCGGCGTCGCGAGGAACCGCGGCGATCGCGGGCGACCGGTTTGCGTCAGGCCGAGCCGCTCGAGGCTCGGCCAAGCGCGCGCCAGGTAGTCCTCGACGTAGGCCTCCGCACCGTCGGAGGGATCGTAGACGTCGACCTCGAGGCCGGCGGCCAGGAACAGCGCCGTCCAGCTCGCGCCGATCGTGCCCGCGCCGATGACGGCGACGGTTTCGACGCCCGTCGGGAGGTTCGCAGTTCGGGTCATTTCGCTCCCTTCCGGCCGCACGCTAGAATCCGACCCTGTCGCCGCCCTTGAGCGCCAGGCGCGCGCGGGCCTCGGCGGGGGTGGCGACCGTGAGCGACAGGTCCTCGAGGATCCGCCTGATCTTCGCCACCTGCTCGGCGTTGCTTTTCGCCAGTTCCCCCTTGGCGATATAGAGGCTGTCCTCCAGGCCGACGCGCAGGTTGCCGCCGAGGATGGCCGCCTGGGTCGCGAAGGGCATCTGATGCCGGCCGGCCGCCAGCACCGACCACTCGTAGTCCTCGCCGAACAGCCGCTGGGCGATCGAGTGCATGTGCATGAGATTGTCCGGGTCGGCGCCGACGCCGCCCAGGATGCCGAAGATCATCTGGATGAAGAACGGCGGCTTGACCAGCCCCGCATCGACGAAGTGGGCGAGATTGTAAAGGTGGCCGAGATCGTAGCACTCGAACTCGAAGCGCGTGCCATGACCCTCGCCCAGCTCGCGCAGGATGTACTCGATGCTGCGGAAGGTGTTCGGGAAAATGAAGTCCCGAGTCATTTCGAGGAATTTCGGTTCCCAGTCGTGCTTCCAGTCGGCGTACTTGTCGAGCAGCGGGAAGATGCCGAAGTTCATCGAGCCCATGTTGAGCGAGGCCATCTCGGGCTTGGCCCGCATCGCCGCGGCGAGGCGTTCGTCGATCGTCATGCCGAGGCCGCCGCCGGTCGACACGTTGATGACGGCGTCGCTCGACTGCTTGATGACCGGCAGGAAGCGCATGAAGGTTTCCGGCCGCGGGTCGGGCTTGCCGGTTTCCGGATCGCGGGCGTGGAGATGGATGATCGAGGCGCCGGCCTCGGCCGCGGCGATCGACTCCCGGGCGATCTCCTGCGGCGTGATCGGCAGATGCGGCGACATGCTCGGCGTGTGAATGCCGCCGGTGACCGCGCAGGTGATGATGACGCTCTTGGCCATCGCCGCGCCTCACCGCCGCATCTGCTGGACCTGGGCGGAGAGCCCGCCGTCGAGGACCCAGAGCTGCCCCGAGGCGTAGCCCGCTTCGTCGCCGGCCAGCCAGGTCACCAGGTTGGCCACGTCTTCGGGCGTGCCGTGGCGCCCGATCGGATGGACCCGGCGCACTTCGTCCCGCAGGCTCTCCAGGTCGCCGTCGGCGCCGAAGAAGCTCTCGAGCATCGGGGTCTCGATGAAGCCCGGACAGATGGCGTTGACGCGGATCCCGTCTCCCCCGTGGTCGCAGGCCATGGCCCGCGTCAGGGCGTGCACGGCGCCCTTGGTCGCGCAATAGGCGGCGAGCTTCGGATCGGCGATGAAGCCGTCGTAGGAGCCGAAGTTGACGATCGAGCCGCCGCCGGCCGCCCGCATGAGGGGCAAGGCGTATTTGCTCACCAGGAAGGTTCCGGTGACATTGATGGCGA
>JAWWCG010000298.1:0-5215 GCA_033720555.1 Kiloniellales bacterium
CGGATGGCCGAGCGCGATCGCGCCGCCGTCCAGGTTGACCTTGGCGAGGTCGAGCGCCAGCTCGTCGACGCAGGCGAGCGCCTGCACCGCGAAGGCCTCGTTGAGCTCGATCAGGTCGAGGTCCTTGACCGCCACGCCGGCGCGGTCGAGCGCCTTGCGCGAGGCGGCGACCGGGCCGATGCCCATGATCTCCGGGCGGCAGCCCGAGACGGCGACCGAGCGGATGCGGGCGAGCGGCGCGAGCCCGTGCGAAGCGGCATAGTCCTGCGAGGTCACCAGCACCGCCGAGGCGCCGTCGGTCAGCGGCGAGGAGGTGCCGGCGGTGACCGCGCCGTCGGCCTTGAACGCCGGCTTCAGCTCGGCCAGCGCCTCGGCCGAGGTGTCGGGGCGAATGCAGCCGTCGGTCTCGACCCGGAGGTTGCCCTGCTCGATGGGAACCAGCTCGGCGTCGAACTTGCCGGCCTCGCGGGCCGCCGCAGCGCGCCGGTGGCTCTCCAGCGCCAGCGCCTCCTGGCGCTCGCGGGCGATGCCGTACTTGCCGACCAGGTTCTCGGCGGTCTCGCCCATGGAGATGTAGGCCTGGGGAAAGCGCTCGGCGAGGCCGGGGTGCAGCATGGGGTTGAAGCCGGTGGTGGGCACCCGGGTCATCGATTCGACGCCGGCGCAGATGAAGGCCTCGCCGGCCGCCATCTGGATGGCGCCGGCCGCCATGTGGATCGCCTGCATGGACGAGCCGCAAAAGCGGTTGACCGTGGTGCCGGCGACCGAGAGCGGCAGGTCGGCGAGAAAGCCGACGATGCGGGCGACGTTGAGCCCCTGCTCGCCTTCGGGAAAGGCGCAGCCCATGATCAGGTCCTCGATGTCGGCCGGCTCGACCCCGGTCGTCTCGATCAGGCCGCGCACCACCTGGGCCGCCATCTCGTCCGGCCGGACCCGCGCCAGCTCGCCCTTGTGGGCGAAGTGATAGGGCGATCGCACGAAACCCGCGATCACGACGTCCTTGTGCATGGCACTCGTCCTCCCGTGACTGGACGGCCGACTGGACGCCCGACTGGACCGCCGACCGGGCACCCGGCGAAGCGCCCGCGCGCCGCGCGCGCCGGGCGCGTCCTACCGCAGAGTGAGGCCCGGCCGCGCGGCGCGCAAGATCAGCGTGCGCCCTCCGCGCCGGCGCCGGCCCTGCGGGCCTTTTCCTCGGCCACCAGCTCCTTCTTGGACAGCTTGCCGATCATGGTCTTGGGCAGCTCGTCGCGAAACTCGACGTGGCGCGGCCGCTCGATCGGCGAGAGCTTGTCCTGGAGGAAGGCGAGCAGCGCCTCGGCGCTCAGCGCCGCGCCCGGCTTGAGGCGCACGAAGGCCTTCGGCACCTCGCCCTTGTCCGCGTCGGGCACCGCGCAGACCGTCACCTCGGCGACCGCCGGATGGCGGTAGATCGCCTCCTCGACGACCCGCGGATAGACGTTGTAGCCGGAGCAGAGGATCAGGTCCTTGATGCGGTCGATCAGGAACAGGTAGCCCTCGGCGTCCAGGTAGCCGACGTCGCCGGTGTGGACCCAGCCCTGGCGAAGGCTGCCGGCCGTCGCCTCGGGATTGCGCCAGTAGCCGGCCATGACCTGGGGGCCGGCGACGCAGACCTCGCCCTTCTCGCCGAGCCCGAGCGCCCGCTGCGGCGCCTCCAGGTCGCGAATCTCGATCCTGGTGCCGGGCAGCGCCTGGCCGACAGCGCCGTCCCTGGGCGCGCCGGCGACCGGATTGCAGGTCACCACCGGCGAGGCCTCGGTGAGGCCGTAGCCCTCGACCAGCCGGCAGCCGGTGAGCGACTCGAAGTCGCGGCGGATCTCGGCCGGCAGCGGCGCGCCGCCGGAGATGCAGAACTTGAGGGACTGGAGGTCCTGGGCGCTCAGCTTGGGATAGCCCAGCAGGGCGTGGAACAGGCTCGGCACGCCGGGAAACTGGGTCGGCCGGCGGCGCTTCAGCGCCTTCATCACCATGGCGACCTCGAAGCGCGGCAGGAGCACCAGCTCGGCGCCGATCAAGAGCCCCATGTTCATCACCACGGTCATGGCGAAGACGTGGAACAGCGGCAGCACGCCGACGATGCGCTCGCCGCCGAGGTCGGCTTCGGGGTTCCACATGGCCACCTGGCGGGCGTTGGCGGCGATGTTGGCGTGGGTCAGCATGGCGCCCATGGGGATGCCGGTGGTGCCGCCGGTGTACTGCAGCACGGCGACGTCCTCGCGCGGCGCGATGGCGACCGGCCGGACCGCGCCGTCGTTGTCGGTGAGCCGGGCGAAGCTCACATGCCGCCCGTCATCCGGCAGCTCGGCGATGCGCCCGCGGCCGAGGAACATGAACAGCTGGCTCTTGGCGAACGGCAGCGCCGCGGCCATGGAACAGACCACGACCCGCTCCAAGGGCGTGCGGCCGAGCTGTTCGCTCACCTTGGGCAGGGTGAGCCGCAGGTCCATGGTCACCATAATGCGGGTGTCGGAGTCGCGGATCTGGCGCGCGATCTCCTCGCCGACGTAGAGCGGGTTGTAGTTGACCACCGTGCCGCCGGCCTTGAGGACGGCGTAGTAGCAGACCACGGCGTAGGGCGAGTTCGGCAGCAGCAGGCCGACCTTGACGCCCTTGCCGACGCCCAGGTCCTGCAGGCCCCTGGCCGCCCGCTTGGTCAGGTCGCCGATCTCGTCGTAGCTAAACTTGCGTCCGAGAAATTCTATGCAAACATTTGATCCATATAGCGCTACGCTTTGATCGAAGGCGTCCGTCAGGGGCGCCTCGGACACCGGCGCGTGCCAATCCACGCCGGCCGGATAGGCCGCCAGCCAGGTCGGCGCAGGGGTGTCGATGATGTCGTTCATGGCGCCGGCTTACCTCGGGTGCAGGCCTCTTCGCTGCGCCGTCCCCGGCGGCGTCCATCCGCCCCCCGCGCCCGCACACCAAGCGCCCGGGACGCAGGCCGCTGGTCGGCCGGCTGTCGGGACAAGAGGTCCATCGGGCCTTCTCTACGTCACCTAGATTACGCTTGCGTTAAATCAAGCATCCCCCGGACTTTGGCGATGGAATTGCCACGATGCAGACTGAGCGCCGGCGGGCGGCCCGACCGAAGCCAGACGACGAAGCGAGACCGCACGGGCCTGGCGAGCGGCCTAGGAGATCCGGCCCAACTCCGGCAGGCCGCGCTTCAGGTGGCCGCCGGCGATGATCAGGCGCTGGATCTCGCTGGTGCCCTCCCAGATCCGGTCGACCCGGAGCTCGCGGAAGAAGCGCTCGGCGACGTTCTCGCGCATGTAGCCGCGGCCGCCGAAGATCTGCACCGCCCGGTCGGCGACGCGATTGGCCATCTCCGAGGCGTAGAGCTTGGCCATGGCGCAGCGCGCGTGGAGCAGCTTCACGTCGTCTTCGCTGATCCGGGGGCGGTCGTGGGCGGCGGCGCACTCGTAGGTCATCAGCCTGGCCGCCCACAGCTCGGTGACGCTGTCGGCCAGCATGAATTGGATCGCCTGGCGGTCCGACAGCGGCGCGCCGGAGATCATTCGTTCCTTGGCGAAGGCGGTCGCCTCGTCGATCAGCCGGGCCGCCGCGCCGCAGCAGCGCGCCGCGATCATCAGCCGCTCGCGCCGGAACCAGGCGTAGGAGAACGCCATGGCGTCGCCCTCGGCGCCGATCCGGTTGGCCGCCGGCACCCGCACCCCGGCGAAGCTGAGGGTCGGATGGTGGTGGGCGTAGGTGTGGCTGAACAGCGGCGAGGCCACGGTCGCGATGCCGGGGCTGTCGAGATCGACGAAGAACAGCGCGTGCTCGCCGGCGTGGGGACCGTCGGCGATCTTCGCCTGGAACACGCAGAAGTCGGCGAAGTTGGCGCTGGTGACGTACCACTTCTCGCCGTCGAGGATGTAGCCGTCGCCGCCGCTGTCCGCGACGCGCCGGGCGGTGGCGGCGATGCCCGCCACGTCGGAGCCGGACTCGGCTTCGGTGATGGCGTAGCACTCGTGGCGCGCGCCGGCCATGAGCGGCGCGACGTAGCGCTCGATCTGGGCCTCGTCGCAGGCCTCGAACATCCAGCGGTGGGCCTCGCTGAAGCACCAGCCGAGCGCGTTGGTGACCCGGCCGAGCTGCTCGTAGATCGCCACCTGGGTGACGGTGTCGAGGCCGAGCCCGCCGCGCGCGCGGGGCACGTCCATGGCCGAGAGGCCCAGGTCCTGCGCCGCCGCGCGGTGCCGGGCGCGCACCTCGGCGGGGATCTCGCCGGCGTTCAGCTCGGCCTCGACCTCCCAGGGGATCAGCTCCCGGTCGACGAAGGCGCGGACCCGCGCCTGCCAGTCGCGGGCCTCCGGCGGCAGCTCGAAGTTCATGCGGCGTCCCTTTCGGCCAAGGTGAAGTGCTGGGGAAAGACATAGGCGAGGAAGGCGCGCACCGTTTCGCGCGCCCCCTCCCGGTCGAACTTGTCGGTCGACAGCAGGAGCTCCTGCCAGAGCCCCTCGGTCAGCGCATCGAAGCCGCGCGCCGTCACCTCCGGGGCCAGGTGGCGGTAGTCGCCCTCGGCGATGATCTCGCGGACCAGTTCGATGCCGGCATCGATCCGCTGCTGGTCGCTGGCGCCGCAGATCTCGCGGTAGGTTGGCCGCGACTTGGACTCGCCGTAGAAGGCGTGCCAGACGGCGAGCTTCTTGCGGGTGCAGACCGCCGGGTCGAAGTCGGCGAGATAGAGCGCCGCCAGCTTGTCGGCGAGCCCCGGCCCGGCCTTGGCCACGGCGCGGGTCCACACGCCGCGGTATTCCTCGGCCATGTAGCGCAGCGTCTCCACCAGGAGCTGGTCCTTGCTCCTGAAGTGGAAGTTCACGATGCCGTGGGACAGCTTGGCGCCCTTCGCCACGTCGCCCATGGTGGTCTCGGCGAAGCCGCGCTTGGCGATCGAGGCCATGGTGGATTCGATCAGCTGCTGGCGCCGCCGCTCGCGGATCGCGGTGTTCTCCCCGCCGCCACTCTTGGCGCCGCTCCGAGCCCCGCTCTTGGGGCTTTCCTTGGGGCCGTTCTTGGGGCTGTGCGACCCGGATTTGGCTTTCGCGCGCGCCATGCCATCCATCCAGTTTCTTCCGATTTTACACTATGTTAGCGATAGTTTTCACAGCTTAAAAGACAATAAAACCAGTGCGATGGTTATATAATCTGATTGTACAGTCAATCAATTTTTTCTGGACAGGCGGCGCCG
>JAWWCG010000299.1:0-5205 GCA_033720555.1 Kiloniellales bacterium
ATGGACTTGCCGAGGCCGCTGCCGCCGCCCGTGACCAGCACCTTCTTGCCGGCCAACAGATCCGCCTGGAACATGGGGGTACCCTCGACACGCCTTCGTGATCGCCCCTAGGTGTACCGCCTGGGCGGCGCCTTGGCTATGCTCGGCAGCAGGCGCGCCGCGCCGCGCCAGCTCTGTGCCATCGAGAAAGGGGGAGACCGTCATGGCCAAGGTCGTCGACTACTACCTCATCATGATATCGCCGTGGGCCTATCTCGGCGGGCCGCGGCTCGAGGAGATCGCCCGGCGCCGCGGCGCCGAGGTCCGGGTCAAGCCGTTCGACGCGGGCGTCGTGTTCCCGGCGACCGGCGGCCTGCCGCTCGCCAAGCGCGCGCCGGCGCGCCAGGCCTACCGGCTCGCCGAGCTGCGCCGCTGGCGCGATCATCTCGCCATGCCGCTCACCGTCGAGCCGGCCCACTTCCCGGCGGCGCACGAGACCGCCGCGCGCCTGGTGATCGCCGCCGGCGAGGAGACGGGCGAAACGGCGGGGGCCGACCCCCTGCGCCTCGCCCAGGCGATCCTGCGCGCGGTCTGGGCCGAGGAGCGCGACATCTCCGACGCCGCCACCCTGGAGGAGATCGCCGCGGCGAGCGGCCACGACGCCGCCGCGCTCATGGCCGCCGCCGAGGATCCCGCGACCGGCGAGACCTACGCGGCGCTCAGCCAAGAGGCGATCGAACGCGGCGTCTTCGGCTCGCCCAGCTACGTCTATCGCGACGAGATCTTCTGGGGCCAGGACCGGCTCGATTTCCTCGACCGCGCGCTCGCCGCGGACTAGGGTCTGGCGGACAAAAAATCCCAGGGCGCAGCGCCGGGGCAAAACAACGGCGAGGCCTGGGTCCACGCCAACGGGGGGCTTCGATGACGGGACTTCTTGATCTGCAGCGGCTCGAGGAGCTGGTGAAGGCGGGCGAGATCGACACGGTCGTGGTCGCCTTCCCCGACATGCAGGGGCGCCTCATGGGCAAGCGGGTCGCGGCGCGCTTCTTCCTCGACTCGGTGGTCGAGGAGACCCACGGCTGCGACTACCTGCTGACCGTGGACATGGAGATGGAGCCGGTGCCCGGCTACGAGGCGGCCTCCTGGGCGCTCGGCTATGGCGACTTCGTCATCAAGCCGGCGCTCGCCACCCTGCGCCGCGTGCCCTGGCTCGAGGGCACCGCCCTGGTGCTGGCCGACCTGCTCGACCACAAGAGCCATGAGGAGCTGGCCCACGCGCCGCGCACCATCCTGAAGCGCCAGCTCGCGCGCCTGGCCGACAGGGGCTGGACCGCCATGGCCGCCTCGGAGCTCGAGTTCTACGTGATCGACGAGAGCTACCGCGAGGCGCGGGAGAAGGACTACAAGAACCTGCAGCACGCCGGCTGGTACATCGAGGACTACCACATCTTCCAGACCACCAAGGAGGAGGGCCTGATCCGCGCCATCCGCAACGGCATGGAGGCCTGCGGCATTCCGGTCGAGGTCTCCAAGGGCGAATGGGGGCCGGGGCAGGAGGAGATCAACGTGCGCTACGCCGAGGCGCTGGAGATGGCCGACCGGCACACCATCTACAAGAACGGCGCCAAGGAGATCGCCTTCCTCCAGGGCAAGGCCGTCACCTTCATGGCCAAGCTCGCCTACGACCTCGCCGGCAGCTCGTGCCACATCCACTCCTCGCTGTGGGAGGCGGCGAGCGGCACGCCGCTGTTCGCCGACGAGGCCGACCCCGAGGGCCTGTCGAAGCTGTTCCGCCACTACATCGCGGGCCTGATCGACTGCACCCCGGCGATCACCTATTTCCTCGCGCCCTACATCAACTCCTACAAGCGCTTCCAAGCCGGCTCCTTCGCGCCGACCCGCGCCGCCTGGAGCTTCGACAACCGCACCGCCGGCTACCGCGTGCTCGGGCCCGGCGCCGGCACCCGGGTCGAGTGCCGCGTCGCCGGCGCCGACTGCAACCCCTACCTCGCCTTCGCCGCGATCCTCGCCGCCGGCCTGCACGGCATCGAGAACGAGCTGGAGCTGGCCCCCGCCTTCGCCGGCAACATGTACGAGGCCGAGGAGATCGCCGAGGTGCCGAAGACGCTGCGCGAGGCGCTGCGGGCGCTGGACGAGTCGGCGGTCCTGCGCGCCGCCTTCGGCGACAAGGTGATCGAGCACTACCTCCACGCCGGGCGCTGGGAGCAGGACGAGTACGACCGCCGGGTCACCGACTGGGAGGTGATCCGCAACTTCGAGCGGGCGTGAGGGCGCGGACGGCGCGTCGCCGGAGCGTTCCAGGATCAAGCAGGAGAGACACATTCCATGACACGGCATCTACGGCAGTTCGGTTTCCCGGCGGCGCTGGCCGCCGCCCTCGTCGCCACCCTCGTCGCCGTCGCTTCGGCTGGACCGGCCGCGGCGCAAAACGGCGACCTGGTCGGCATGCTCACCTCCCAGCTCGGGGTTTCCGAGGAGCAGGCGGCCGGCGGCGCCGGCTCCCTGTTCGGCTTCGCCAAGGGTCAGATGACGCCCGGCGACTTTGACGCGGTCGCGAGCGCGCTGCCCGAGGTGGACGGCCTCATGGGCGCCGCGCCGGCGGGCGGGTCCGGCCTGCTCGGGTCCTCGAGTTCCCTCTTGGGCGGATCGTCCCTGGGCGGGTCGTCTTCAGGCGGATCGGCGGGCGGCCTCGGCGGCCTCGGCGACATGGCCGGCGTGGCCAGCTCGTTCTCGGATCTGGGCATGTCGCCCGACATGGTGAACGAGTTCGTGCCGGTCATCCTCGACTACGCCCAATCGGCGGGCGGCGAGCAGACCATGCAGCTCCTCAAGGGCGCCTTCTCGGCGCTCTGAGCCCTCGGCCGGCATGCTTCCGAGACGGAAAATCGCGCCCGAGGGCCACTGGAAACTCGGCTTCCAGGTGAACAACAGCCAGGGCGTGCGCGGCGGGCCCTTCGTCTTCGTCGCCGGCCAGGTCGATCTCGACGCCGGCGGCGCCATGGTCCATCCCGGCGACCTCGCCGCCCAGGCGAAGAGCGCCATGGCGCACGTCGAGACCGTGCTGGCCGGCGGCGGGGCGGACGCCGACGACCTGGTGAAGCTCACCGTGTTCTACGTGAGCGACGGCGGGGTCGACGAGGCCGGGCTGCTCGACCACCTGGCCGCCTGCCTCGGCCGCCTGCGCGGCCCGGGCCCGGCGATCACCCTGGTGCCGCTGCCCGGCCTCGCCTATCCCGGCATGGAGATCGAGATCGAGGCGCTGGCGATGCGCGAGCCCAACGGAGGGCGGCTGCCTCGGGCGGCGGCCTGGGACCCCGACTGCCCGCGCCTGCCGCCGCCGTTCAGCCAGGCGCTGCGCTGCGGCGAGCTGCTGGTCTCGAGCGGCATCACGGCGCTCGACGGCGCGGGCGCGCTCGCCGCGCCGGGCGACCTGGCGGCCCAGAGCCGCCTGGTGCTGCCCAAGGTGGACCGCCTGTTCCGCCAGCTCGGCGCCGACCTGTGGGACGCCGTCAAGACCAACGTCTTCAACGTCGAGCCGGGCACCCAGGCCGACTGGGCGGCGCCGGCGCTGATCCGCGCCGCCCACTACCGCGAGCCCGGCCCGGCCGCCACCGGCATCTCGCTGCCCCGCCTCTCGCCCGAGGGCGCCATGGTGGTGAACGACGCGATGGCCATGCGCGGCACCGACGGCGAGCGCCTGGCGCGGCGCCACGCCTGGCCGAGCGGCCATTGGGACTGGCCGGTCCACCTGCCCTACCGCCACGGCGTGCGCTGCGGCGACCTCGCCTTCCTCGGCGGCCAGGTGGCGCTCACCCCCAACGCCCAGGTGCGCCATCCCGGCGACATGATCGCCCAGTCGACCCTGGCGATGAACTACATCGGGCGCGTCCTGGGCGAGCTCGGCCTCGACTTCGACAACGTCGTGAAGATCAACGCCTTCTATGCCGGCGACGTCGGCGAGGAGACGCTGCGGCGCAACGCCGAGGTGCGCTTCTCCTACTTCCGCGGCGAGCCCGGCCCGGCCTCGACCGGCGTGCCGGTGCCCTATCTCGCCTACGAGGACATGGTGATCGAGATCGACCTGGTCGCGATGGTTTAGCCGGGCGCGGCCGGGCGGGCGATTGTCGCGCTTGCCAGCCGGCCGCCCAGCCGCCTTAATGCCGCCGCGAGGGATCACGTGAGGGAGCGGCCGCGGGCCATGAGCTTCGAGGGCAAGAGCGCCGTCGTCACCGGGGCGGGCGGCGGCATGGGCTTGAACATCGCCCGCGACCTGCTGGCGGCCGGCGCCAAGGTCACCGGGGTCGACCTGAAGGACCCGCCGCCGGAATTCGCCAGCGACCTCGGCGAGGGCGCCGGTGCGGGCCTCTACCTGCAGGGCGACATCACCGACGAGGCCTTCGTCGCCGAGGTCTTCGCCAAGCACAGGGACGCCAACGGCGGGCTCGACTATCTGGTCAACGCCGCCGCGGTGCTGTGGTTCGGGCGCGACAAGTCGCTGGTCGAGATGGACCTCGAGGTCTGGGACCGGGTGCTCGAGATCGACCTGCGCGCCGTCATGCTGATGGCCCGCCACGCGGTGCCGCTCATGCAGGCGAGCGGCGGCGGCGCCATGGTGCACGTCTCCTCGATCCAGTCGCTGCGCGGCGACCCCAAGCCCCAGGACGCCTACACCGCCAGCAAGGCGGCGATCATCGGCCTCTCGAAATCGCTCGCCATCCAGTACGCGCGCGACGCCATCCGCTCCAACGTGCTGGTGCCGGGCATGACCGACAGCCCGATGCAGGACCGCTTCAAGGAGCGGCCCGAGATGAAGCAGGCGATCGCCGAATCGATCCCGCTCGGCCGCCTCGGCCAGACCCAGGACATGGCCAACGCGGTCCTCTTCCTGCTGTCCGACCGGGCGTCCTACATCACCGGCACGGAGCTGGTGGTGGACGGCGGCACCTGGGCCGGACTGTAGCCGAAAGCCGACGCCGCGCTGCGCGCTGCGCGCGGCGGTTTGCCCGTCGATTTCGCGGCGGGTCCGAATCTTGCGCGGACTCGCCATTGCGGGTTCTATTCTGCGCTCGCGCGGCGACTTCGCGAACTCTTCTGGCTATTTACAGACTATTAAATCGACTTCACTTGAATACTTCAGGTGCGGGGCCTTAAACTTTTATATTGGCTGAAATAAATAGCAGGGTCGCCGCCGCGCGGCAGGACAGG
>JAWWCG010000300.1:0-5155 GCA_033720555.1 Kiloniellales bacterium
GCGACTCCGGCCGCGGCCGGACTCGGAAGCCAAGCCTTTTGCCACAGGCCTCCAGCGGACGCAACGTGCTGCCGGCCGCGCTGGCGGGGGGCCGCCGGGGTGCCGCGGGCTTGTGCTGTCAGTCACGTCAGATCCTCCCTTAATACTTTGGATTCGAAGAATTTTATCGCGGGAGGCGTTAGCAGAAATTTAATTATGGGTGCCGATACTGCCGCCTCCCATATCGGAATGCCCATGCCACGGGGACTCTTCTGCTGCCCAGGCGTCATGGGTCGAGCTGGATCGGAATGGTGCCATGAAATCCAAGCGGTCTCTTCGTTTCTTCTCGAACACTCTGACGGCGGCGGGCCTGGCGCTGGCGGTCTCGGCCTGTTCGACGCTTTATCCGGCCCAAGGCAAGCACGATTGGGACCAGAGCACGGACGTGCCGGACCTGAACGAGCCGGCGCAGCGTTCCCAGGCCCTGCTCGACTATTGCAAGCGGCTGCACAGCCGTGGCGATCTCAACCTGGCCGCCGGGATCTGCAACCGCGCCCACGAAATCAATCCGACCGATCCCGCGCCCCTGGTCCAGCTCGCGCGGGTGATGGAGGATCTCGAGCAGACCGCCTCCGCCGAGGAGGCCTACCGGGCCGCCCTGCTGCTCGATCCTGAGCAGACCGATGCGCTCTACGGGCTCGGCAAGATTTACATCGACCAGCAGCGTTACGAGGAGGCCGTGGAGCCCCTCGAGGTCGCCGCGCAGCAGGACACCGACGATCCGCGCATCTATAACGCCCTGGGCGTGATCAAGGACCAGCAGGGCCAGCACAGCGAGGCCCAGGCCTACTACCGCCAAGGCCTCGGCCACAGCCCGCGCAACGTCTCCCTGCGCAACAACCTCGGCCTGTCGATGGTGCTCGACGGCCAGCCCGAGGCCGGGCTCGCCATGTTGCGCGACGTGGCGGCCGAGCCGGCCGCCGGCGCCACCACCGGCCGCAATCTGGAAATGGCCTCGCAGATCGCCGCCAACGGCGTCGCCGCGGCGACGGCGGATCAGACGGCCATGGGCGGGCCGATGCTCGAAGACGACGCCGTCGCCAGCCAGGAGCTCGAAAGCCTGGCCCCCTCCGCCGCCGCCGACACCACCGAAGTCACCGATACCACCGATGCGCCGGCCAGCGAGCCGCTGACCCTGCTCGAAACGGCGCCGCCGGCGCACGCGGGCGCCAGCGACACGGCGCCGCCGAGCCTGCAGGAGCTGCCGCCGCCGAACGCCAGCTCGCTCGACATGGAGCTGGCCGACACCATGACGGCGGACACGCCCGACACGGCATCTGCGGCCGATTCTCAAGGCACGCAGACGAGGGAGAGCGGGCCGCAGGCAGCGGCGGACGAAGCCAGGGACACCTCGCGCGACTGGTCGGGCACCGCCCAGACGGCGTTCGAGGCCAGCAAGGCCGCCAACGACAACAGCGCCAGCGACACCGTCAGCACCACCGCCAGCACCACCGCCAGCACCACCGCCGGCGACGCGCCGGCTGCGACGCAGACTTCCCTGACGTCGGCCGAGGCGTCGGCGGCGCCGGCCGAGACACCATCGCCCGACACTTCGAGCACGACCGATGCCTTGGAGATGGCCCCCGCGAGCGCGCCGGAGACGGCGCCCCAAACCGCGGCGATCTCGGGCGGATACGGTATCGACGAGGACACCTTCTTCACCGCCCAGCTCGGCTCGTACCGCACCGAGGCCCACGCGCGCGAGGGCTGGCAGGTCCTCAAGGACTCGGCCGGCGAGCTGCTGGCCGACAGCGACGCCTTCATCGTCCGCGCCGACCTCGGCGGCGACAAGGGGATCTACTATCGGGTGCGCGCCGGGACCCTCAGCGATCACGCCGCCGCCAAGCGGTTCTGCCAGGATCTCCAGGCGCAGGGCGTGGACTGCATGCCGGTCGAGGCCTCGTGGCAGACCACCAACGAGACCTTGGTGGACAAGATCTGCCAGAGCGGATCGACCGGCGCCCTGTGCGGCTCGGCCGGGGATCCGGACGCGGCGCGCGTCGGCACCCCGCACGCCAAGGGCTGATCGCGGCTCTCCTGCCCCGCCCCTACCCCACTAACGTTTCGCGCTGGCGGGCCAGGGCGCAGCCGCGCCTGAGCGGCCTCGGCCGTCCGGCCGACGCGATCTTCTAGGCGCCCGACGGCGAGAAGATGTAGCCGGAGCCGCGAACGGTCTTGATCACCTGCGGCTTGCTGGGATCCGGTTCGATCTTGCGGCGGATGCGCGCGATGCGGATGTCGATGCTGCGGTCGAAGGGCTCCCAGCCCCTGTTGTGCGCCATGTCGAGAAGCTGATCGCGGCTCAGCACCCGGTTGGGGTGCTCGGCGAAGGCCTTCAACAGGTCGTACTCCATGCTGGTGAGCGGCACCTCGGCGCCGTCCGCGCCCAACAGCTTGTGGGCGTCGAGATCGAGACGCAGCTTGCCGAACGCGACAAGGCGCTGGGCGTCCTGCGCCGCCACGTCGGCCGTCGCGCGCGCCGCTTGGAAGCGCCGGAGCACGGCCTTCACCCGCGCCAGCAGCTCGCGCAGGTCGACCGGTTTGCTCAGATAGTCGTCGGCCCCCATCTCGAGGCCGACGATCCGGTCGACCACCTCGCCGGCGGCGGTCAGCATGACCACCGGGATCTCGGTCTGCTCGCGCAGGAAACGAGCGAGGCTCAAGCCGTCCTCGCCCGGCATGTTGATGTCCAGCAGGACGAGATCGACCGGCTGCTCGGCGATCCGGGCGCGCAGGGCCTCGCCGCCGTCGGCCTGCGTGACCCGATAGCCGTGGAGCTCGAGGTAGTCCTGCACGGTTTCCCGGATGTCCGGCTCGTCGTCCACCACCAGGATGTGGGTGGTCGCAGTCATCGCCCTCGTGCCCTCTGACGGACGTGGCCTCCGGGCGCCGCCGGCGCCGCTTGCAGCCGCCTCGCGATTATGTCCGAGCAGCCTCGTCTCGGCAAACCCGACGCAGCCCCGCCGCGCCGCGCCGAATGCCGCCGGCCGAGCGATGGCGAGGGGCCGATTCACGAGGGCCTGACTCACGAGGGTCCGGTCCAAGAGGGTCCGGTTCAAGAGCGGCCTTCCGGATCAGGCCACCTGCCGTTCCACGCGGCAGCCATGGATCTCCTCGGCCGACAGCTCGCTGATCGCGCCGATCGCCGCGCGATCCAGGCCGACGTCGCGCAACACGTGCTCGCTGACCATCGACATGGCGCGAACGACCTGCAAGGAGCGCTGCCGGCCCTTCCCGGCGTGCGCTTTCCGGCCCATGGCCCGGCCGATCCTAGACGCGGCTGCGGCCAAGCCTTCTATTAGTAGATCAACCATTTGCACGAACTCCTTCAAAGAGTCTCTCAAATGAAACAGCGCCGCGGCGCCGGCCTGGCGAAAGTGCTGATCGGGTCCCGTCATCGCTGCGCTCCTTCTGTGCCAAGGCCGGGGTCCTCGCGGCGCGGGCCTTCGGTTGACGCCTGTCTCCAGACTGTCGAGGCTAATCTAGGGATCCGGCGTTTCCGGCGAATTTCGCGGCCGCCGGATTTTGGTTTCAATTGTTTCGGGCCGCCCGCCGGCCCCGGCACGGCCCCCGGTACGGCCCCCGGTACGGCCCCCGGGCGGTGAGCCGTACCGGCGGCCCGGGAAACGGTGTAGGCTGCTGCGCCGGCCGCCGGCCGGCCTCGATCCGGAGAGCGAGGGCATGGGTCTGCGCACCCTGGGCAGCGTTTTGACGGTACTCCTGGCGGCCGCGCTCGCCGGCGGCGCGGCGGCGCAGCCCTGCGCCTTGCGCGCCGGCTACGATTCCTACGGCGTCTACTCCTACACCGACGCCGACGGCCGCGCCCAGGGCATCGACATCGACGTGATGCGCGCCTTCGCCCGCGAGCTGGCCTGCGAGGTCAGCTTCGAGGAGATGCCCTGGCAGCGGATCCTCTTGGCGATCGAGACCGGGCGTCTCGATCTGACCAGCAGCGCCAGCATGACCGAGGAGCGCTTGCGCTTCGCCTATTTCTCGCAGCCCTACCGGCAGGCCGAGGTCGCCATCTACGTGCGTCGCGGCGAGAGCGGCGACTTCGACCTGGCGGGCCTGCAGGACATCCCGAGGGCGGGCTTCCATCTGGGCATCGTCACCGGCTACTACTACGGCGAGGCCTTCGAGGCGCTCATGCAGACCGAGAGCTTCGCTGCCCTGGTCGATCCGGCGGCCGATTACGAGACCAACGTCCGCAAGCTGCTCCACGGCCGCATCGACGGCTTCATCGTCGACGATGTCGGCGTCATGGTCAGCGTGCTGCGCCGCCTCGGCGTTAGGGACCGGATCGAACGCTATCCGCTCTCCCTGCCGGGCGACGAGCTGCGCTTCATGTTCAGCCGGAAAAGCGTCGACGCCGCGCGGGTCGAGGCGGTGAACGAGGTCCTCGCCCGCATGCGCGACGACGGCCGCCTGCAGGCCGTCATGAGGAACCATCTGGAGTAGCCGGGCAAGACGCAAGCGTTCCGAAGGTTGGGCGCCGCGCCGCTAGCCGACGCCCGGGAGAGTGGTTCGCCATGGCAATTCGCATACCCAAACTGACCTCCGTCGTCGCGGACACGTCCCTGCGCCCGGCGATCGCCATCGCCCTGGTCATCGGCCTGTCGCTGCCGATCGCCTTCGCCGTCTCCAGGGACCTCAAGGAACGGCGCCAGACGCTGCTCAATCATTTGGAACAGGACCACAATCGCCTGAGCGAGGTGCTCGCGATCAGCATGCAGGCGCCGATCTGGGAGGTCAGGCCCGACGCGGCCCGGCCGCTGGCCGAGGCCATCATGCGCGACGAGCGGGTCGCCTCGATCCTGGTGAGCGCCAACATGCTGCCGGACTTCCTGCGCCTCGAGGCGAAGGACCGGCGCCAGGGCGAGATCCTTCGGCGCGAGGCGCCGGTGATGCGCGCCGGCGAGCCGATCGGCAAGGTGCTGATCGAAATGAGCACCCAACGCCTGGAGGCCGCGATCGACGAGCAGTGGCGCCAGGTGCTGATGACCGGGGTCCTGCAGCTCGTGCTGGGCATGCTGATCATTTTTCCGCTGCTGCGCTACAAGGTGCTGGCGCCGGTCGATCGCCTGGTCTCGCAGTCCAAGGAGCTGGCGGACGGCAA
>JAWWCG010000301.1:0-5137 GCA_033720555.1 Kiloniellales bacterium
ATTTGGTGGCTGGCGCTCCGCGTCGTTGCGGGGCTCGCCCGATGTCCCGGGAATCCATGGGGCATCGCGCTTCGCCCCGCGCCTAGCGGGCCCATCCAGCCCAGAGCCAACAGCGTTGATTCAATCTGGTCGGGTACTGCTCTAACCGTCGGAGTCCATCATCCCGGCGGCCAGGTAGCGGACGCGCCCGGCCCGCGCCTCGTGGGCCCGTCCGGCCAGATCCGCATAGACCGCGCGCCCGGCGCCCGCTGGGTCGGCCCACTGGCTGTGCGCCGCCCTCGCCTCGTGGACGCGACCGGCGAGCCGGGCGTGGGCGGTGCGGGCCTCGAACGCCCGGCCGGCCAGCCGGGCGTAGCCCTTCGGGTCCGGGGACCGGCCGCCCGCCGCCAGGTAGACGTCCAGATCGACGCCCTCGGGCAAGGGCGTCAGATCGTCCTCGGCGATCTCGTAATCGCCCTCATCCAGGCAGATCGCACCGTTCTCCTCGATCAGCCGCACCACGGCGCAGTCCCCCGCCAGGGCCAGCGACAGGCCGTGATCGGTGAGGGTCTTGCCGCTCACCATGTAGCTGCCGGTATCGACCGCCATGGAGGCCACGGTGAACGCCGCCGGCATGGCGCAGCCGGAGGCTAGGACGGGAATCGCAATCAACAACAGCCAGCGCAAAGCTTCAGGCCCCCTTGCCTGCCCTGCCTGGCGGAACGGCAAGGACTTCACTCCACCCAACACGAAGGGCAGCCTAGCAAGGGGCCGTTAAGGTGCCTTTAAGATTTGCTCGAATGCCAGATAAGTCAGCGCGTTAACCGCTTGTCTTGGCAGGCGGCAAGGCGAGCTTGATCGACAGCTCGCGGAGCCGCTCGGGCGGCACCTCGGCCGGCGCCTGCATCATCAGGTCCTCGGCGCGCTGGTTCATCGGGAAGGCGACGATCTCGCGCAAATTGGGCTCGTCGGCCAGCAGCATGACAATGCGGTCGAGCCCCGGCGCCGATCCGCCGTGGGGCGGGGCGCCGTACTTGAGCGCCGTCAGCAGGCCGCCGAAGCGCTCCTCCACCTCCTCCTGGCTGTAGCCGACGATGGCGAAGGCCTTGTACATGACCTCCGGCAAGTGGTTGCGGATCGCGCCCGAGGAGAGCTCGACGCCGTTGCACACGATGTCGTACTGGTACGCCTTGATGGTCAGCGGATCCTGGCTTTCCAGCGCCTCCAGGCCGCCCTGGGGCATGGAGAAGGGATTGTGGCTGAACTCGACGCCGCCGGTCTGCTCGTCCAGCTCGTACATCGGGAAGTCGACGATCCAGCAGAAGCGGTAGCTGTCGCGCTCCAGGAGATCCAGCTCGCGGCCCAAGAGGTCGCGCACCGCGCCGGCGAACTTGGCCGCGGCGGCCGGCTTGTCGGCGGCGAAGAACACCGCGTCGCCGTCGCCGAGGCCGGCGGCCTGCTTGATCGCGGCGGTGCGCTCGGGCTCCAGGTTCTTGGCGATCGGTCCCTTGGGGCCGTCCTCGCCGTAGACGATGTAGCCGAGGCCGGGGGCGCCCTCGCCGCGCGCCCAGTCGTTCAGCTTGTCGAAGAAGCTGCGCGGCTGCGCCGCCGCGCCGGGCGCCGGGATGGCGCGCACCGCCGCCCCGCCCTCGACCGCCTTGGCGAAGATGCCGAAGCCGCCGCCGCGGAAGGCCTCGCTCACGTCGACGATCTCGATCGGGTTGCGCAGGTCCGGCTTGTCCGTGCCGTAGGTCAGCATGGCCGTCTCGAAGGGGATGCGCGGGAACGGCATCGGTGTCACCGTGCGGCCCTGGCCGAACTCCTCGAACAGGCCGGCCAGCACCGGCTCGATGGCGGCGAAGACGTCCTCCTGCGTGACGAAGCTCATCTCGAAGTCGAGCTGGTAGAACTCGCCCGGCGAGCGGTCGGCGCGGCTGTCCTCGTCGCGGAAGCAGGGCGCGATCTGGAAGTAGCGGTCGAAGCCGGCGATCATCAGCAGCTGCTTGAACATCTGCGGCGCCTGCGGCAGGGCGTAGAACTTGCCGGGATGCAGGCGGCTCGGCACGAGATAGTCGCGCGCGCCCTCCGGGCTGCTGGCGGTCAGGATCGGCGTCTGGAACTCGGTGAAGCCCTGCTCGACCATGCGCCGGCGGACCGAATCGATGATCCGCGAGCGCAGCAGGATGCGATCGCGCATCTTCTCCCGTCTGAGGTCGAGATAGCGGTAGCGCAGCCGCGTCTCCTCGCCGGCGTCCTCGTCGCTGTTGACCTGCAGCGGCAAGAGTGCCGCCGCGGACTGCAGCGCGAACTCCTCGACGCGCACCTCGACCTGGCCGGTCGGCAAGTCGGGGTTGACGGTCTCCTCGCTGCGCTCGACCACCCGGCCGGTCACGGTGACGACGCTTTCCGGGCGGACCGCCTCCAGGGCCTCGAACAGCGGGCTCGAGACGTCGATCACGCACTGGGTGAGCCCGCTCACGTCGCGCAGGTCGACGAACAGCAGCTGGCCGTGGTCGCGCTTGCGGTGGACCCAGCCGGAGAGGCGCACGCGCTCGCCGGCGTGGGACAGGCGCAACGCGCCACAGCTATGCGTGCGGTAGGGATGCATGGAGGTCCTAATCACCCGGCACAGATGCTAGTCAGGCTCGGCGAATTCGGCGCGCAAGAGGCACGGTCGCGCTGTTTTTGTCAAGGCTGCGAGACGCCGGTCGCGAAGCCGCGGCGGTCGGCGGCGCGCCCCGGCGGCGCGCCCCGGCAAGGTTACAAATAATCCAGCCGCCGCACTCCCGCCTTTCCCGACTCGGCCGATGTCGATATAGCAGGGGCAATGACCCTGATAACCGAGACGTCCGAACTCGCGGCCTTTTGCGTCCGTCAAGCCGGCGCCGACTTTATCGCCCTCGACACCGAGTTCCTGCGCGATACCACCTACTGGCCCAAGCTGTGCCTGGTGCAGATCGCCGGGCCCGAGGAGGCCGTGGCGGTCGACACCCTGGCGGCCGGGCTCGATCTCGCGCCGCTCTACCGCATGCTGGCCGACGAGCGCTTGCTCAAGGTGTTGCACTCGGCGCGCCAGGATCTGGAAATCTTCTTTCACCAGACCGGCACGCTGCCGAAACCGATCTTCGACACCCAGGTCGCGGCCATGGTCTGCGGCTTCGGCGAATCGGTGGCCTATCAAACCCTGGCGCGCGAGCTGGCCAACGCCCGGATCGACAAGACCTCGCGCTTCGCCGACTGGTCCCATCGGCCGCTCACCCAGCGCCAGATCGACTACGCCCTGGCCGACGTGATCCACCTGCGCCCGATCTACCGCAAGCTCAAGCGCAAGCTGCGGCACAACGGCCGCGAGGCCTGGCTGGGCCAGGAAATGGATATCCTGACCGACCCCGAGACCTATCGCCTGGACCCGCAGGAGGCGTGGCGGCGGCTCAAGCCGCGCTCGACCGACCGCCGGTTCCTCGCCGTGCTCAAGTCGGTCGCCGCCTGGCGCGAACAGGAGGCGCAACGCCGCGACGTGCCGCGCAACCGGGTGCTGCGCGACGAGCAGTTGATGGACATCTCCGCCCACCGACCGAATAGCGCCGACCAGCTCGGCCGCACCCGCGGCCTCAGCCAGGATTTCGCCCAGGGCCGCCTGGGCCAGGGCATCCTGAGCGCGGTGGAGGACGGGCTGAAGGTGCCGGAGGCCGAACGGCCGAAGCCGACCAAGCGCCCGGAGCTGAACGGCGACCCCGGGCCCTTGGTGGAGCTCCTGAAGGTGCTGCTGAAGCTGCGCTGCCGCGAGCACCACGTGGCCCAGAAGCTGGTCGCCAGCACCGCCGACCTCGAGCAGCTCGCGCTCGACGACGAGGCCCCGATCGCCGCCCTTCAGGGCTGGCGGCGGGAGATCTTCGGCGAGGCCGCGCTGGCCTTGAAGCACGGCCGGCTGGCGCTCGGCGCCGACGGCAAGGAGATCGCGGTGATCGAGCTGGCGCCGCGCGCGCGGCGGGAGAAGGCCGCCGCCTCCTGAGCGCGCCACCTGGCGCCGCCCGGGGATGCCGGGCCGCGCGCCCGGGGGCGCCCGCGCTCACAAGGTGCCGGGATAATCCCCGCCGTCGATCAGCAGGTTCTGGCCGGTGATATAGCCGGCCTGGGCGCCGCACAGGAAGGCGCAGGCTTCGCCGAACTCCTCCGGCCGGCCGAAGCGGCGCGCCGGATTGGCCTGGCGGCGCTCGTCCAGGAACGCCTCGAAATCGCTGCCGTCGCGCGCCGCCGCGGCCCGGGCGTTGTCGCGCAGCCGCTCGGTGTCGAACGGCCCGGGCAGCAGGTTGTTGATGGTGACGTTGTGGCGCACGGTCTGGCGCGCCAGGCCGGCGACGAAGCCGGTCAGCCCGGCGCGCGCGCCGTTCGACAGGGCCAGGCTCGCGATCGGCGCCTTCACCGCCGAGGAGGTGACGTTCACGATCCGCCCGAAGCGCCGCTCGATCATGCCGTCCACCGTCGCCCGGATCATCTCGATCGCCGTCAGCATGTTGGCGTCGAGCGCCTTGATCCAGTCGTCGCGGGCGAAGTCGCGAAAATCGCCCGGCGGCGGCCCGCCGGCGTTGTTCACCAGGATGTCGGGAGCCGGGCACGCCGCCAGGGTCCGCTCGCGCCCCTCGGGGCTGGTGATGTCGGCGGCCACGGCGGTCGCCTCGACGCCGAACTCGGCGCGAATCTCCTCCGCCGTTCGCTCCAGCGGCTCCGGCGTCCGCGCCGCGATCGTCACCCGGACGCCGTTGGCGGCCAGCGAGCGGGCGCAGGCCCGGCCCAGTCCGCGGCTGGCGGCGCACACGATCGCCGTCTTGCTCTCGAGACCCAAATCCATCGTCACACCTCCTCGATCTTCGTTGCGTGTCGTCAGTCCCGGCCCGTTTCGTCGCCCGCGAGCCCCTCTGCGCCGCGCGAGAGCAGCTCGGCGACGAAGGGCACGGTGACCTGCCGGCCGGCGCGCAGGGATTCCCGGTCGATGGCCGCCACCAGGGCGCGCGCCGCCGCGAAGGAGCGCTCCATGCGGCGCACGAGATAACGCACCACCGCCGGGTCGACCGCAAGCTGCCGGTCGGCGAACAGCTTGACCAACACCGCCTCGATGAGCGCCTCGTCGGGCGGCCCCAGGGCCACCGCCGGCAGGGCC
>JAWWCG010000302.1:0-5131 GCA_033720555.1 Kiloniellales bacterium
GCACCGCCCGGACGAGGGCGAGATCCGCGCCGTCCTGCCGGACTTCACCGGGCGCGTGAGCCAGGTGCCGCCGGCCTTCTCGGCGGTGAAGGTCGCGGGCCGGCGCGCCTACGACCTGGCCCGGGCGAAGGCGCCGGTCGAGCTGGCGGCGCGCGACGTCACGATCTACCGCCTGGCGCTGCTCGAGCGCCCGGACCCCGATCACGCGGTGTTCGAGGCGGTTTGCGGCAAGGGCGCCTACATGCGCGCCCTGGCGCGCGACCTGGCGACGGCCCTCGGGACCCTGGGCCACATCTCGGCCCTGCGCCGGACCCAGGTCGGGCCGTTCACGGAAAGCGACGCGATTTCCCTGGAAACTCTAGAGTCTCTCGGGCATAGTGCGGCCGCTTTTGAGCACTTGCTTCCCGTCGGGGCGGCGCTGGACGACATCCCGGCCCTCAGCCTGACGGAAAGCGAGGCCAATCGCTTGCGGTGTGGGCAAGCCGTCTCTTTGTTGGCGCGCGCCGACCGGGAACGGATCCAGCACCTTCCACAAGGGGTGGTGGTCTGTGCCATGGCGGCGGACACGCCGGTGGCATTGGCCCGCTACGAGGCCGGCGAGATTCGCCCGATCAGGGTTCTGAACCTCTAGGCAACCCGCCGGCTCGGACCCGCGTCTCGCATCATTGGAGTTTAGAAACCGATGTCGATCACTGCCGAACGGAAGGGTGAGCTGATCACCCAATACGCGACCCACGAGGGCGACACCGGTTCGCCCGAGGTGCAGGTCGCCATCCTCACCGAACGCATTGCCAACCTGACGGAGCATCTGAAGGTCCACGGCAAGGATTTTCACTCGCGCCGGGGTCTGCTGATCATGGTCGGCCAGCGCCGGCGGCTGCTGGACTACCTGAAACGAAAGGAAGCCGGGCGCTACGAAACGCTCATCAAGAGTCTCGGGCTGCGCCGCTAGGCGGGCGCGGTCGAGAATCCGGATCCATGGGCGGCCGATCACTCCGGCAGGCGCGGGATCCGGGCGATACATGAACGCTCTCATCACACACGACTTGGCATCGCGGCTTGGCCGGCGCGGTGTCGCGACGAGCCGGGCCGACGCAAGCGGCGCACGCGCGCTCCACGGGGCCAGCCCGCGGCTGGCGCGCCATGCGCGTGCCGTCCGCCGTTTGCGCGGGTCCGGCTGTCATCTCCGGCCAAAGCTGGAAGGACAGGAAGATCATGTTTGACATTCATCGCAAGGAACTGGAGTGGGGCGGACGACGCCTCGTCCTGGAAAGCGGGCGCATCGCCCGCCAGGCCGACGGGGCCGTCATGGTGACCTATGGCGACACCGTCGTGCTGTGCACCGCCGTCGGCGAGAGAGAGGCCCGCGAGGGCATCGATTTCTTCCCGCTGACCGTCAACTACCAGGAGAAGACCTTCGCCGCCGGAAAGATTCCCGGCGGTTTCTTCAAGCGCGAGGGGCGGCCGAGCGAGAAGGAGACCCTCACCTCCCGCCTCATCGACCGGCCGATCCGGCCGCTGTTCGCCAAGGGCTACAAGAACGAGACCCAGGTCATCTGCACCGTGCTCAGCCACGACCTGGAGAACGACCCGGACATCGCCGCCATGGTCGGCGCCTCGGCGGCGCTCACCCTTTCCGGCCTGCCGTTCCTGGGGCCGGTCGCCGGCTGCCGGGTCGGCTACCGCGACGGCGCCTACATCCTCAACCCGGCGGTCGACGAGGTGGCGGACTCCGAGCTCGATCTGGTGGTCGCCGGCACCCGCGACGGCGTGCTGATGGTCGAATCCGAGGCCAAGGAGCTGAGCGAGGAGGTCATGCTGGGCGCCGTGGTGTTCGGACACGAGCAGATCCAGCCGGTGATCGACGCCATCATCGCGCTGGCCGAGCGCTGCGCGCGCGAGCCGCTCGACCTGCCGCCGCCGCCGGCCGAGGCGGAAGAGGTCAGGGCCAAGCTGGATTCGGGCTTCGCCGCGGATCTCGCCGCCGCCTACCAGGAGCCGGACAAGATGCGCCGGCGCCAACTGGTCGACGACGTGCGCGCGCGGGCGCTCGAATCGCTGGGCGAGGACGAGGTCGCCTTGGCCCTGGCGCCGGGCGTGCTCAAGGAGCTGGAGAGCGCGATCGTGCGCGGCAGCATCCTCGAGACCGGCAAGCGCATCGACGGCCGCGGCACCCGCGACGTGCGCACGATCGTCAGCGAGGTCGGCCTCCTGCCGCGCACCCACGGCTCGGCCCTCTTCACCCGCGGCGAGACCCAGGCGCTGGTGACCACCACCCTGGGCACCGGCCAGGACGAGCAGATCATCGACGCGCTCGAGGGCGAGTATCGCCAGAATTTCATGCTGCACTACAACTTCCCGCCCTACTCGGTGGGCGAGGTCAAGCGCATGATCCCGCCCGGCCGGCGCGAGATCGGCCACGGCAAGCTGGCCTGGCGGGCCCTGCGGCCCGTGCTGCCGGCCGCGGAGGACTTCCCCTACACGATCCGGGTGGTCTCGGAGATCACCGAATCCAACGGCTCGTCGTCGATGGCGACGGTCTGCGGCTCGTCGCTCGCCATGATGGACGCCGGCGTGCCGATCGCCCGCCCGGTGGCCGGCATCGCCATGGGCCTGATCAAGGAAGACGACGGGGTCGCCGTCTTGTCGGACATCCTCGGCGACGAGGACCATCTCGGCGACATGGACTTCAAGGTCGCCGGCACCGATCGCGGCGTCACCTCGCTGCAGATGGACATCAAGATCACCTCGATCACCCAGGACATCATGGCCGACGCGCTCGACCAGGCGCGCGAGGGCCGGCTGCACATCCTGGAAGAGATGAGCAAGGCGCTCGACCACGCCCGCGAGGGGGTGGCCGATCACGCGCCGCGCATCACCGTGATCAACATCCCGCGCGAGAAGATCCGCGAGGTGATCGGCACCGGCGGCAAGGTGATCCGCGAGATCACCGAGACGACCGGCGCCAAGATCGACATCGACGACGACGGGACGGTGAAGGTGGCGGCCGTCGACCAGAAACAGGGCCAAGCCGCGATCGACTGGATCAAATCCATCACCGCCGAGCCGGAGGTGGGCGAGATCTATACCGGCAAGGTGGTCAAGATCGTCGACTTCGGCGCCTTCGTGAACTTCATGGGCTCGCGCGACGGCCTGGTTCACATCAGCGAGCTGGCGCCCCAGCGGGTGAAGAGCGTCGGCGACGTGATCCAGGAAGGCGACACGGTGAAGGTGAAGTGCATCGGAATCGACGACCGCGGCAAGGTCAAACTGTCGATGAAGGCGGTCGACCAGGAAACCGGCGAGGACCTGCAGCAGGCCGCCCAGGCGAGCTGAGCGCGCCCTTCCGCCTGCCCCCGGTCATGGGCCACCGCGGCGCGGCGGCCCATGCTCCGGAGAACACGCTCGCCTCGATCCGCCGGGCCGCCGAGGTCGGCGCCAGCGCCGTCGAATTCGACGTCATGCTGAGCGCCGACGGCGTGCCGGTGCTGTTTCACGACGATCGCCTGGAACGGGTGACCGGCGAGGCCAGCCTGATGGCGGAGACGCCGGCCTCCGAGGTCGCCCGCCTCGACGCCGGCGCCTGGTTCGACCCGGCGTTCCGCGGCGAGGGCGTGCCCAGCCTGGGCGCGGCCCTGGCGCTGATGCGCGAGCTCGGCCTATACCCCAACATGGAACTCAAGCCGACGCCGGGGCGCGACGTGGAGACCGCCATCGTCGCGCTCGCGGTGGCGGGCGAGGCCTGGCCGGCCGGCCCGCCGCCGCTGGTCAGCTCGTTCAGCCGGATGAGCCTGGCGGCGGCCATGGCCGCGCGGCCGGATTGGCCCCGGGCGCTGATCGCCGTCAAGATTCCCGCCGACTGGCGGACCGCCCTGCAAGCCCTCGACTGCCGGGCCTTCCACGTCGGCCATAAGGCGCTCGACGCCAAGCGGGTGGCGCAGATCCACGACGGCGGCTGGCAGGTCGCGGCCTTCACGGTGAACGACGAACGCCGGGCGCAGGCGCTCTACGCGATCGGGGTCGATTGCGTGATCAGCGATGCGCCGGAGCGCGCCTTGGCCGCCTATCGGTCGCATCGCGCGCGGCCGGGGAAGACCTAATGGCCGGGGGAGCAGATCGCTTGGCTTCGGCCGCCAACCGGAAAGGCGCGCCGCGGCGATCCGAGCGCATGCGTTTTAGGATCGCGCCATGACGATTACGATCCGCCGGGCCCGGCCCGAAGAGACGGGCGTGCTGACCGATCTTTCGATGCGGTCGAAGCGCTCGAACGGTTATGACGATCTGTTCATGGCCGCCTGCCGCGAGGAGCTGACCGTAACCGAGGAAAGCCTCGCGGCCGGCGAGTATTGGGTCGCCGAATCCGACGTCGTGTGCGGGTGTGCCTGTCTGCTGGCGGACCCGGACGGCCGCTCGGGCGAGATCCACGCGTTCTTCATCGACCCGCACTGGCAGCGCAAAGGGATCGGACGCCGGCTGTGGCAGACGCTCCTAGCCCGCGCGAAAGAACGAGGGCTTGACGAGCTCCGTCTGGATGCCGACCCGGCCGCGGTTCCGTTCTACCGGGCGCTCGGGTTCGAGGTGACGGGGACGGCGCCCTCGGGTTCGATAGCCGGGCGCAGGCTGCCCCGAATGACCCTGGCGATCGATGGCGCCGGCGCCGGGCGTCGCCGCGACGCCGCACGAGATTAGGTCGTCTGTTCGGCCGGCGCCGCGCGGGCTTCGCGAATCATCAGAAACAGCACCAGCAGGATCGCCGGCAGGCCGAGGACGGCCGCGTAGATGAAGAAGGCCTGGTAGCTGGTGGCGTCGACGATGATGCCGGAGAAGCCGCCGAGAAACTTGCCCGCCAGGGTGAACAGCGAGCTGAAGAGCGCGTATTGGGTCGCCGTGTAGGCGGTGTTGGTGAGGCTGGAAAGATAGGCGATGAACACCGAGCCGGCGAAGCCGCCGGCCAGGTTGTCGGCGCTCACGGTCAACAGCAGCAGGTCGAAGGTCGGATCGGACACCGCCAGATAGGCGAAGGCGAGGTTGGTCGCCACCGTCAGCAGCGCGCCCAGCAGGAGCGGGCCGAACAGGCCGAAGCGGGCCACCAGGAATCCGCCGAGGAAGGCGCCCAGGATGATCAGCGGAA
>JAWWCG010000303.1:0-5127 GCA_033720555.1 Kiloniellales bacterium
CGGGCGCGATCGTTCGACGGCCGTCCGGCGTGTTCGAAGGAGCCGCCGATCCCCGCAGCGACGGCGGCGTGGCTGCGTTTTGAGGCGGCGGCACGGCGCAATGCGGCCGAGATCTCCGGTCGCTTTTTCATCTCAAGGGGGCCATTAAATTCGGCGACGAACCACCCGATCGCGCCCTTGAGCTCGGGCGAGTCAATTAATAGTTGTCTTTCTAAGATGTTCTTTTACTTCAAGTAGGCTGGGCCTGCGTTGGCGCGGCGGCGCAAAAACCCTTGCGGCTTCTCAGGAGCATGGTGGCGGCTGAGGAACCGCGCGTCCCCGGTCGCATCCGAGTGCCGTCGAGTGGGAAGCATGGCCGAGCTATCGGAGGGTTGGAGATCTGGCGAACTCGCCACGATCCGGTTTACTCCTGAGTCTTACAGGACTACCGTTATGGTCTGAGGTTTGGCCATAGCACGAGTCAGTCGGGTTCCGGCCAGCTCTTGAGGGAGAGTTCGTTGCGGCCGGGTCGACGAGCGGAGGAGAGCGCTTAGCAGACCAAAACTCGGCGCGATAGACCACGGTGTTCGAGGGGGTCACCATGGTCATGACAACCGTCATGGTGCTCGTTGAAGGCTCGCCCCAAGGGCGGAGCGCGATCAGGGCCGCCTTCCTGGCGGCTCGGCGCGAAGGGGGACATGTGGTGGGCGTCTATCCGATCCCGCTAGAAGAGCGCTTGACCCCGGAGACGATGCACTTGACCCGCGGCTCGCTCGGGGCGTCGGGGCACGAGATCCGCGCGATGCTGGAAAGAGCGGAACACGAGGGAGGCACGGGCGTCGAGGCGGGACGCCGGCTTTTTGAGGAGGTCGCGGCGGAAAGATGTGCAACATTGCTTGAGAAGCCGCCCAACCCGGGATTTCTGACCGCGCATTTCAAAGCCTTGCCGGCGGGGCGGGCCGATGAAGTGGCGGAGCAGGGCCGGATCTTCGATTTGGTCGTGGTTCGTCAACCGCGCGACGATCCGAACCACCGAATACGAACATTCCTGCGCGCTGTGCTGTTTCAAGCGGGCCGCCCAATTCTGGTGGTGCCGCCAAACGAGAGGCCGACCTTGGGCGAGCGCCCGCTGATTGCCTGGAATGGCAGCGCGCTGTCGGCACGCGCGGCCGCCATAGCGCGAAACTTTTTCGAAGGCGCGCGGGAAGTCGGCATTCTCTCGATCCGAGGCAAGGACTGGTCCGGTCCCTCGGCCCAGGATCTCGCAGAATACGCCGCTTGGCATAATATCGCGGCGACCGTGATCGAAGTGGATCAGGATAAACGCCGCCTGAGCGACATACTTTTCGAAGAGGCGGCGCAATTCAATGCAGATCTGATCGTGATGGGCGCATACTCTCAGAGCCCGTTCCGGGAATCTTTGACCGGCGGGATCACTAACTACGTGCTCAGCAACACGGAATTTCCGGTCCTGATGACGCACTAAGGAATTCATCGGCGCCGGCGGCCGAGCATGGTCGATCGTGGCCGGTCGTGGCCGGTCGCGCCGCGGTCCGGCGCAAGCTTTCTGCGGTCAGTTTCCCGCCGTGTTCGGCGCGAACCACAGACTGTCCAAGTGATACATGCCGAAATAGGCGCCGGGATCCCAATTGTACAAACCTTCCGCCGGCAGGTTCATAAGCCGATCATTGATCACGACGGGTTGCGGCACGCCGGCAATCACGCCGAGCGTGAAGATCTGATCGGCGTGTATCTCGAGCATGCGGTGCCAAATTTCCGCACGTTCGTCGTGGTTCGTGGAATTTCGCCATGCACGGTAGAGCTCCAACAGCTCCGCCGCCGCGGCCAGGTCGACCGGCTCGCCGGAAAGCCCCTTGGTTTCTATGTATTGACCCCACTTCGGCCACTGCAGGTGCTCTTGCCTGACGGGCGCGAACTCCGCTGGGCTCATGCCGGCCGTCGGCAAGGCGTTCTCGACACCGGTCCAAATCGCCATCTGAGTCTCGCCGGCAAAGACGCGGTTGCGAAACAGCTCGCGTTGCGAGGGTCTGCTGTGCAACCTGATGCCGATTTTGCCCCAGCTATCCGAGATGAGCTGCAAAACGTCGGTCTCTTCGGTGCTTTCGCCGGCCGCCTCGACGATGAGGTCCAAGGGGCGTCCATCCGGCAACAGCCGCACCCCCCGGTCGTCGCGTTCGCTCAATCCGATTTCGTCCAGCAAGCGATTGGCCGCGTCCAAGTCGAACTGGGTCCAGGCGTTGCGGTACTTTTCCCGGTAGAGCGGACTGTCCGGCAAGACCGTGTTGTTGCCCTCGATGGCCAGTCCGAAGTAGATCACCTGGTTTATTTCATGACGATTGATCGCGAGCGAAAGCGCGCGACGGAAGCGAACGTCGCGGAAAAGCTTGCGATAGGCATGGTCGGCGACATTGAGGTTCGGATAGAGAGCGATCCGCGCCCCGCGCGCGGTCCGCCAAAGCCGAACTGTTTGCTCTTGCCGCTCTTCGGCCGCCTTGAGAAAGGTGTAGTTGTCGAACCGAATATAGCGGGCCTGAAGATCGCTCGCCCCGGCGCCGACCTTGATGGGTATGTTGCTGCTCGCCGCGATGTCGATGATGACCCGATCGATGTAGGGAAGCTGCCGTCCTTGCGGATCGATCCGGTGGAAAAAGGGATTGCGCTTGAAAATGTAACGCGCCGACGGCGGTTCGGTCGCGTTCACCCATGGCTGCAAGGTCGGCAAATTCGGGTTCTCGTTCGTGTAGAGATTTCCCATGCGGTTGTGAAGCGCCGCCCAGTTCCGCACCCCGCGCTCCTCGACCAGGCGCGACAGCTCGCCCGGCTCGGCGTAGCGTTGGTGGAACCGCTTCAGGTAGTGGGCGGGCGCATAGAGATAGAGGGGCGCCGCGCCCGCGAGCGCGTACAGCAGGTTTGGATTTGGCTTGGACCAGGAAAAACGCACTCTCGTCTCGTCGAGCACCTCGAAGCGAGGCGCCTCGCCGTCGACAAGCAAGCCGATGGGCGGCCCCGTGGGAGAGAGCTGATCGTTGTTTGCCACGTCCTCCCACCAGTAGCGAAAATCCTCGGTGGTGAAGGGCGCGCCATCGGACCAGCGATGACCGGCCCGCAGCCGGAAAGTGAATACCCGCTCGTCCTCTACCTCGAAGGAGTCCAGGATATCGGGAACGAGCTCCAGGTCGGTGTCGTATCCGACCAGCCGGGCGTAGCCGTAGACCGTCATCTGGCGAAGATCGCGCGCCCCGGCCATCAGCATATTCAGCTCGCCGCCGTATCTGCCGGGCGACTGCCAGGGTTCGTCCATCGCATCGACAAACGGCACCGTCGGGAGGCGCTCGCTCGCCGGCGGTAGGCCGCCGGCCCCGACTTGGGCCTTCAGCGCCGGCGATTCGTGAAACTCTCCCAGCGCCGGGGCGGCGGTGACAACCGTTGCCAGCGCTACCGCCGAAAACAAGCCGCGCCAGCGGGTCACTGCGCCGCCTCCATGCCTCTTACGCCTCTTGCCGCGTCGGTGCGAGGAAGCATCGACCTTGTCGCGCAACGACGCCGCAAGAGTTTGTACCTTCTATTGCCGCGCCCTCTCCGATACGGCTTCCCTTGAGTTAGCGCCGGGGCCATCGCCCAGCGCTTCTTCCGTATCTCACCTCGCCGCGGCTTCGCCCGCAAGGCTCCGCTATCTAAAGACCTCGGGTGAACGGGACCACGACGATCAGTACGAAGGGCGCCGCCATCGCCATGCCGAAAATTAGCATTGGGATGTCGATGAGGCTAAGTCTTGGTTGGCGTCGTGACATCTCGACCCTCCCCATGGTCCTGCCAGGGACCGCTCCGTTATCGCTAGATCCAGATTTCATGATGAATCGTTTCATTGGAAGTGACAGAAATCACATTGGAGTGAGATCGATGCGGCATATCGCCGCGGATGTCGGGCGGGTCCAGCACGGAGCGCGGGCTCTTGGCAGGTCGCTTTGCCCGCCCCCTGCATGGCCGAGCCGGGCCGGAGCGGGTTTCCTGCCGCGGCGTTGCCTCGGCGTTCGGCGCTTCGTACGAGGTCGCTCGAAACGGGTGCGCTGGCGCGTGATCGGAGACATCTACGATCCCGGCACCGGCGGGCGGCTGCAAATCCGCGACAAGCATCGCCGGATCATCGGCTGCATCGAAGGGGATGGCGACGTCACGAACCAGCGGAGATGCCAAGCGGGATAGGTGAGGTCGTTGCTTCGGTAAGCCGGCGTCGAGAGGGGCCGGGCGGGCCATCGGGTTCCGGATCGGGCCCTCTGACCAGCCTTCTGTCCAGCCCTCTGACCGGTCCGCTGTCCGAGTCTAGGTCCGAGCCGAGGTCCGATCTTGGCGGGCCGGTTCTCGAGCCTCGGGTCATGGTCGCTCGCCGACACCGCGATAGGCCATCGCGCCGCCGGCCAAGGACGGTGGGGGGCGGACGGCGCCCGCTAGGCTGGCGCCGGGGCGCGGTCCGATGACCTCGACCGTCAGGGCGGCTTCTAGTAGAAGATCTGATAACGGGGACCGATCCCGAAACCGGAGCGCGCCGGGCGCGACCAGGTGCGACCTTGACGTGGCCCGGATGACCCGGCTGTCTCCGACGAGTCCAGCGGTCCCGGCGCGCACAACGGCCGCGATCCGATCGGCCCGGTCTGGTACGACCTGGCGGGCTTCGGCCGGGTCGTTCCGCCTGGAACAAAAGGACATGGGATGGCTCAATCGACTGTGCTGACGGACCGCTTCGATCGGGCGCTGCTCTATGCCACCCACGTCCATGGCGGACAGGTGCGCAAGAAGACGACAATCCCCTATGTGGCCCATCTGCTCGCGGTCTCCGCGACCGTCCTGGAGTACGGCGGCGACGAGGACCTTGCCATCGCGGGCCTGCTGCATGACGCGGTGGAGGACCAAGGCGGCAAGCCGCGCCTGAACGACATTCGCAATCGCTTCGGCGACCGCGTCGCGACAATCGTCGCCGCCTGCTCCGACAGCACCTCCGACACGGCGGCTGGGGAGCCCAAGGAAAATTGGCATGTCCGAAAGGAACGCTACCTCCGGCACCTTCGCGAGGTCGATCGCGACACGCTGCTCGTCTCCTTGGCGGACAAGGTGCACAACGCCCGATCCATC
>JAWWCG010000304.1:0-5102 GCA_033720555.1 Kiloniellales bacterium
GCCGGCGCGCCGCGGCGGCCAGCCAATCGCCGAGCGGCCGCCAGACCCGGCGCTCCGCCACGGCGCTCACGATCATGCCGATGTGGCCGACCGCCGGCCGGCATGTCGTGGCGGCGGGCAGGCGCTCGGCCAGGGCCGCCGCCGAGCCGGGCGGGACGATGTGGTCCCGGTCCGGCAGGATGCACAGGCAGGGCAGCGCGATGCCTTCCGGCAGGATGGGGCGGCCGTCGATCAGCCACTCGCCCCTGGCGGTCGCGTTCCGGCCGTACCAGCCGCCGAGGCACTCGCGCGCCACCGGGGCGGCCAGCGGCACGCCGTCGTTCAGCCAGTCCTCCACCGCGACGAACCGGCGCGTGCCGGGCGCTTCCGGGTCGAGGCCCGAGAAGGCGATGAACTTCCTCACCACCTGGAGCGGGTCGAGACTGGCGAAGAGCGCCTGGATGACATCGACCGGCAGCTCGCCCGCCCGCTGCAGCAGCGGCTCGAGCATCGCCAGGTTGTCGCCGATCAGCCGGGCGTGGGCGGCCTGCTCGGCGTGGAAGTCCCAGGGCGTCGCCAAGAGTGCCATCGCGTCCAGGTCCGCGCCGCGCCGCGCCGCCAAGGCGAGGGCGAGGAGCCCGCCCATGCAATAGCCGATCAGGTGCGGCCTTCGGCCGGTCTCCGCCAGCACGTGATCGAGCGCCCGCTCGAGCCGGCCGGCGACGTATTCGCTCAGCGCGAAGCCGCGCTCCTCGGCGCCGGGCCGGCCCCAATCCAGCAGAATCGGCCGAAATCCTTGTCTGGCGAGCCAGCGCAGCAGGCTGGTCTGCTCGTCGAGGTCGAGGATGTAGGCGCGGTTGATCAGGGAGGGCACCACCAGCACGGGCTGGCGCCCGCCGGCGCTCGATGCGCCCGAGGCGCCCGCGCCGGTCTCGCGTGGCGCATAGTCGAGCAGGCGGCTGGCGCCGGCCTGCCAGACGGCCGGCGCCGCGCTCACGCTGCGCCGGTAGCTGTGGTGACGATAGGCGTGAAGGCCGTCCAGCAGGCGGCGATGGCGGCGATCGATCTCGCGCGCCACGGCGCGCTCGAAGGCGTCAGTCGCGCTCCCGTCCAGGTCGCGTCGAAGGGCGCGGGCGGCTTCGCCGAGCTCGCCTTTCCAGGGCAGCGACCCTGTCCTGAAGAGTGGCAAGGCGCTCCTCGAGCTGTGCCAGGCGAGCATCGCCAGGCTCAGATGCAGCGGCAGGGGCCGCGGGCCGAGCCGCGGTCTTGCCTCCTGCGGTTCGGTCGCCCCCGCTTGGCCCGGCGCCTGCGCCATTTCCAGCTTGTCCCTCCAGCGCGGCCGCCGCGCCGCCGATCATGGCGGGCCAGGCCGCCCAGGCCGCCGCCGCGCCGGCCAATCCGCCGGCGTCCTTGCCGCCCTCGGCGCCGGTCAGGCCCATGGCTTTGAAAAAGCGGCCCAGCGCCTCCGCGAACTCCGGGTCGGCGGCCAGCGCACTCATCTGATCCTGCCAGAGCTCGACGTAGCGGTGCGCCAGCTCGTCGAGCTTCGCCTCCTCAGACATCGCGCGCGAGTATAGCGGCGCGGCTTGGCCCGGGCCAGCCATGACGCGGACCAAGGCGAACCGCCCCCGGGCGAGGCGCTGTCGCGTTGCAGCACGCGCACCACGCAGTGCAAAAAAAATCGTCCACAAAGGCGGCCCGGCGATGTTAGGCTAATTTCGTAACGTGCAATTTTCGACGAGGGTGCGCGGTGGCCGGGGCCAAGAACGCCGACAAGTCGGAGCCAATCACGATCAAGAAGTACGCCAATCGGCGTCTCTACAACACGGCGACCAGCAGTTACGTGACCCTGGATCACCTCTGCCAAATGGTGAAGGAGGGGGTGGATTTCGTCGTCTACGACGCCAAGACCGGCGAGGACATCACCCGAACGGTCCTGACCCAGATCATCGTCGAGGAGGAGGCCAAGGGCGAGAACCTCTTGCCCATCACCTTCCTGCGCCAGCTCATCAGCTTCTACGGCGACAACATGCAGTGGATCGTCCCGCGCTACCTCGATCACATGATGAACGCCTTCGCCACCAACCAGGATCGCATGCGCCAGGCGATGCAGGAGACCTTCGGCGGCATGTTTCCCTTCTCCAGCCTGGAAGAGGTCGGCAAGCAGAACATGGCGCTGTTCGAAAGCGCGATGAAGGCTTTCTCGCCCTTCCCGGTCGAGACGACGGCGGAGGCCGAGGAGGACGGCGTGGCGGCCAAGGCCGGCCATGCCAATTCGGAAGCCCTGCAGAACCTCAAGCGGCAGATGGACGCCCTGCAGCATCAGCTCGACTCCCTGTCCGCCAACCGGACCTCCGAGGGCTCCGACAAGTCGGACTAGCCCGTTCGGCGCGGCGGCCGTTCTGGTCGCCCATACCTGCCAAAATGACCGAGGAACGACGTCGCGCGCGGCCCGCCGCGATGGCCGTTGTCAGGGCCGTCGCCGCGTGAAAGCGATAGAAGCCATCGTCATGCCCGGCGTTCCCGGGCGGTGCCTTCGCGGGCGAGGGCGGCGGACTTAGTTGGCGACCCGTCGGGGGCGCTCTTCGCCTTCGCGCCGAAGCGTCGCCCCGGTCGCGACCTCGCCGGCCGGCCGTTCGGCCTTCCAGGGCGGCTCGAGCGTCGGCTCGCCGAAGAAATGGCCTTGCAGCAGCTCGACGCCTTCCTTGGCGAGGTAGGCGGCCTCTTCGGCGGTCTGCACGCATTCCGCCACGGTTTCCAGCCCGAAGGACTTGGCGAGGCTCAAGAGGTTGCGGATGAAGAGCTGGTTTTCGGTGCTGTGGTGGATGGCCTTGACGAAGGAGCCGTCGATTTTGACCAGATCCACGGTCAGCGACTTCAGGTGGCGGAAGGTGGTGTAGCCGGCGCCGAAGTCGTCGACCGCCACCTGGCACCCCAGCTCGCGGACCGCGGTGACGAAGCGCGCGGTCTCCTCGATGTCGAACATGGCGGCGGTCTCGGTGATCTCGATCACCAGCCGCTCGGCGATCTCGCGGCGATGCTTCAGCCGGGCGACCAGGACCCTGAGCCAGGACCGGTCGGCCGCCGTCAGGCCGGAGATGTTGACCGCAAGGCGCACCCCGGGATGGCGCTCGAGGTCGTCGACCGCCATCTCGAGGGCGTGGCGGTCGACGGTGCGCATGAGGCCGAGCTGCTCGATGACGGGCACGAAACGGTTGGCGGCGACGATCTCGCCGTCGGGCGCGCGCATGCGCAGCAGGCATTCGAACAGGCGCACCGTGCCGCGCCCCGCGTCCACGATCGGCTGATAGGCGAACGACAGCCGGCCCTCCTTGAGGGCCAGCTTGACCTGCTCGCCGATGTCCATGCTGGTCTGGAAGCCGAGGCGCTGCTCCTCGGACATCTCGTACCATTGAATGCAGTCGCGTCCGGCCAGCTTGGCTTGCAGCAGGGCGCCTTCGGCCTTGGCCATGACGTCGAAGGACGTTTTCGACTGGCTGGGAAAGACCACGACGCTGGCCGAGGCGGTGACGTGCACCTGCTTGCCGCCGATCTCGATGGGCGTCTGTCGGACCGCGCGCAGGATGCGCTCCGCCGTGACGCGGGCCTGGGACTCGCTGCAACAGCTCACCAGCACGCCGAAGCGATCGCCGCCGAGGCGGCCGATCACGTCGGTCGCGCGCAGGCAGCGGTCCAGCCGCTGGCTCACCTCGAACAGGATCGCGTCGCCGGCCTCGTAGCCGTAGGCGGTGTTGATCATCCCCATCTGGTCGAGGCCGATCACCAGGAAGGCGCCGTTCTGGTCGTAGCGCAGGCTCTGGGCGAGCGCCTGGTCGAGGGCCTCGCGCAGGCGCACCTTGTTGAAGTGGCCGGTCAGCTCGTCGAAGCTCGCCTGGTATTCGAGCTGCGCCTCGTGCTGCTTGCGCTGGGTGATCAGCCGAAGCACGCCGATCAGCCGCTGCGGCGCGCCGGTGGCCGAGACCTCGACGGCGCCCCGGTCGTGAATCCATTGCGGTTCGTGATCGTCGCCGTGCAGGCGGTATTCGCAGTCGTAGTGCCCGCGGCCGGCGATGTGCTCCGACAAGGCGCGCATGCGCGCCGGCATGTCCTCGGGGTCGATTCGCTCGTTGAGGGCCTCGCCGGTGGCCGGCACCTGGGCGCCGTCGCGGCCGAAGAGACCGGCCGTCGCCCCCAGAAGCCTCAGCTCGTCGGTCGCCAGGTCCCACTCGTAGAGGATGTCGCCCGAGGCCTCGATGGCGGCGCGAAAGCGAACCAGCTCGGAATGGCTTTCCCTGGGCTCGGACGATCGCAGCAAATCTTGGCTCTCCTGGCTCATCCCGTCTTCTACGTGAAGACCGCGACCCTTCCCGATCGCCGAGAACGCGCCTCGGCGGCTCGGATCTCACGTTAAAATCCTCGATTTAATGAAAAGTAAAAATAATAGATAATATGGATTTTATATTGGTGTCTTGCGATGTAATTCTATAGCAATGCTTTGAGTGCAAGTTAATATGCTATTTACCGTAGATATTATGGTTAACGCTTTCTCTTCGTCTTGCACAACATGCGGTTAGGTCGAAAGTCGGGCGCGACTCATTACCTCTGCCGGCACTTCCACCGGCGGGCCGGTCGTGCGCACGGGCTCGCCTGGGCGTTGCCGAGCGGTCGCACGGGCGGTCGCAGGCGCGCCGCGGGCGGGCGAACCACGAGCTGGCCGTTGGCGCCGCGCTCGCGGCGGGCTTCGGGCTCGAGCGGCCCCTATGGCTTTCTCTTCTCTCTTTCCCGGCCGCGGCTCGTCGTTGGCGATCCCGGTACCGGTCGGTCGCGGGGATCGCGCGCCGCGGCAGGGCGGAAGGGCGCTCGCGCGAGGCACCGAACCGCGAGCCCCTCGGTAAGCCCCCGTCGGACTTTCGCGAATATTATGGTTAACGAGGCTTATAGGCTCTTGGGAAATAATGGTTTTGAAAATGAGCGATTAACCAAGACTTCTTTATCGATTTGTGATAAAATTCCCGAAATAAAATCGCCAAGTTTACTTTGTCATTTACCGTTTGTTAATGCATCGACTTTAGATTTCGCGAATGCAGGTAGCGAGCCTGAGGCCGTGCGGCGCCGCCGAACGA
>JAWWCG010000305.1:0-5095 GCA_033720555.1 Kiloniellales bacterium
AACATCGTGCCCTACAAGGTGCTGCCCTGCGCCGACGGCTATTTCATCCTCGCGGTCGGCAACGACCGGCAGTTCCGGTCGTTCTGCGCGTTCGCCGGCGCGCCGGCGCTGGGCGAGGACGAGCGGTTCCGGACCAACGCCTTGCGGGTCCGCCATCGCGAGACGCTCTATGCCCTGCTGGCCGAGATCACGGCGCAAAAGCCGCGCGACCACTGGGTCGAGGGCCTGAGCGCGGCGGGGGTGCCGTGCGGGCCGGTCAACACCATCGATCAGGTCTTCGCCCATCCCCAGGTGACGGCCCGCGACATGGCGATCCGCATGGCCCACCCCGCGGCCGGCGGCGAGGTCTCGCTGATCGGCAACCCGATCAAGTATTCCGAGACCGCGGCGGACTATCGCCGCCCGCCGCCGATGCTGGGCGAGCACACCGAGGAGGTGCTCGAGGAGCTGCTCGGCCTCGCCCGGGCCGAGATCGCCGGGCTGCGCGAGCGCGGCGTGGTGTGAGGCGGCCGCGCCGCTATTCCTGCGGCGGCTGCTCGACGTCGACCTCCATGCCCTCGGCCTCGAGCGCCTCGAGCGCCTGGGCGATGTTCTCCAGGAAGGCTTCGTTGTCGGTGTAGATCCAGGCCTCGCCCATGTCGCCCTGGTAGCGGGCCAGGACGGGCAGCAGCGGCGCCAGCTCGCTGATATAGACGCCGGTCCAGTCCCGCGGACCCGGCGGGGTTTCGCCCGCCGCGCCCGCCGCACCGGCCGTGCCGGCCGTGCCCTGGCGCCGGCCGATCTGCAGGATGTTCTTGAACTCGCCCACCTGGCCCCGCAGCACCACGACCTCGTCGTAGAGTCTCTGGGACCTCTCGCTCTCCGCCTGCAGCCGCTGGGCGAGGTTGACCACGTTCTGCGACACCACGCCCAGATCCCGGGCGGTGAAGAAGCTTTGGGCCGCGACGACGGCGAGCAGCGCGATCGCCACCGCCGCCGCGATCTGGGCGAACAGCGAGGGCGCTTCCGGCCGGGCCTCCGGCCCGGATGCCGGCCCGGATGCCGGCCCGGGTGCGGGCGCCGGGTCCCCCGCGCGCCGCGGCCCTTCCGATTGAGACATGCTCGGTCCTCCGGCAGTCACTGGTGATCGTCGCCTGGAAACCTCGGCCAAGCGGCTTAACATTTGGTGACGCCGAGATCCAGGGCCAGCGCCGGCGCGGCCGCCCCGGCGCGAGGCTGGGGACGACCCTGGGGACGACCCTGGGGACGACCCTGGGAGCGGCTCAGTCGCCGGACTTCTGGATCATGTGCACGGTGCGCTGCGGATAGGGAATCGAGATGCCCGCACTGTCCATCTTCTCCTTCAGCGCCCGGGTGAGGTCGAACTTCAGCGGCCAATAGTCCGCCGCCTGGCACCACACCCTGACCACGAAGTTGACCGAGCTGTCGGCCAGCTCGGAGACCGCCACCATCGGCTCCGGGTCCTGAAGGACGCGCGCGTCGGCGGCGATCGTCGCTTTGATCGCCTCGGCCGCCTTGCCCACGTCGTCCTCGTAGCTGACGCCAAGCACCAGATCGACCCGGCGGGTCTCGTGGAAGCTGTAGTTGACCACGGGCGCGCCCCAGACCTGGCTGTTCGGCAGGATGATCTGCACGTTGTCCGGCGTCGCCAGCTCGGTGATGAACAGCGTGACGTCCTTGACCGAGCCGGCCTTGCCGCCCGCCTCGACGTAGTCGCCCACCTTGAACGGGCGGAAGATCAGGATCATGACCCCGGCGGCCACGTTGCTGAGGGTGCCCTGGAGCGCGAGGCCGATGGCGAGGCCGGCGGCGCCGAGGACGGCGATCAGGCTGGCGGTCTGCACGCCGAACTGCGACAGCACCATCACGCCGGTCAGGACCAGCACCAGGTACTTGGCCAGGCTCGCGAAGAAGCCGCGCAACATGGCGTCGACCCTGCTCGAGCGCGACAGCGACTTGACGACCATCCGGTGGACCCATTTCGAAGCGATCCACCCGATGATGAGGATGGCGATGGCCCCGATCACGCTGAGGCCGTATTCGGTGACGATGGCCACGACCTGATCGGCCGCGTCCTGGATGGACTGTTCCATGAAATCTCCCCTCTCGACTGCGAACCCACCCCGCGCGTCCTAGCGCGGCCGACAGTTTAGCCAGAACCGGCGGCCGGGAAAGGGCGCCTTTGGAGGACATTTCGATGTCTCGCGCCGGGGCGAACGCGGGGCGCCTAGCCGCCGTGGCGGCCGCGCGGCTTGCCGCTGGGGCGCCGGTCGCCTAAGTAGTCAGGCGTCTTTCACCCGAGCCTCGGCGAGCGCGATGACCCTTTGGCTGATTTTGGTCGCCATGAGCGCCGCGGTGGCCGCGGTCCTGTTCCTGGGATCGCGGCGCCGGCGGCCGCAAGCGGGCGACGATGCCGAGCACGATCTCGCCGTCTATCGCGCCCAACTCCGCGAGCTCGAGCGCGACCGCGAGCGCGGCGTGATCGAGGAGTCGGAGCTGGCGGCCGCGCGGCTCGAGATCGAGCGCCGGCTGCTGGCCGCCGACTCCGCGCGCCGGCCGGACGCCCGCAGCGGCGGCGACGCGCCGCGCAAGGGCGGCTGGGCCCTCTCACTGGCGCTCGCCCTGGCGGTGCCGCTCGGCGCCGCCGCCGCCTATCTCTGGCTCGGCAATCCGGGGATCGAAAGCCGGCCGTTCGCCGCGCGCTCGGGAGAGTCCCCGGGGACGGCCTCGGTCGAGGGCGGCGGCGCGCCCGACGTGGCGAGCATGATGGCGCGCCTGCGCGCGCGCCTGGCCGAGGCGCCCGACGACCTCGATGGCTGGATCATGCTCGGCCGCTCGGCCGCCGCGCTGGGCGACTACGGCGAGGCGATCGCCGCCTATAGCCGCGCCCTCGCCATCGACGGAGAGCTCGCCCACGTCTACGCCGCCCTGGGCGAGGCCCAGGTGCTCGCGGCCGGCGGCATCGTGACCGAGGCCGCGCGCCGCGCCCTGGAACAAGCCCAGGCCCGCGACCCGGCGGACCCGCGCGCGCGTTTCTATTTGGCGCTCGCCCGCGATCAGGACGGCGACAAGGAGGGCGCGCTCGCCGCGCTGACGTCGCTGCTCGCCGATGCGCCGCCCGACGCCGCCTGGGCCGAGGGCGTGCGCAACCGGGCGAGCGCCCTCGCCGCCGAGCTCGGTCGAGATCCCGCGAGCGTCCTGCCGCCCGCCGGCGGGGCCGGTCCCGGCGAGGGCGACATGGCGGCTGCCGCGCAGATGAGCCCGGCCGAGCAACAGGCGATGATCCGCGACATGGTCGGCCGGCTCGCGGCGCGGCTGGAGGACTCGCCCGACGACGCCCAGGGCTGGCGCATGCTGGGCCGCTCGTACGGCGTGCTGGGCGAGCCCGACAAGTCCGCCGCCGCCTTCGGCCGCGCCGCCGCGCTGTTGCCGGAGGACCCGGGCGCGCAGCTCGACTACGCCGCCGCCCTGTTGAACACCGCCGGCGCTGGCGAGCCGCCGGCCGAGGCGGTCGCCCGGCTCGAGGACATCGTGGCCCGGGACCCCGCCAACGGCGATGCGCTCTACTACCTGGGCGAGGCCCGGCGCCGCCAGGGCGAGACGGCGGCCGCGGCGGAGCTCTGGCAACGCCTGCTCGGCCAGCTTCCCGAAGGCTCCGAGGACCGCGCCTGGCTCAAGACCCGCCTCGAGGCGCTCGAGGCGGGCGACGCGAGCGACTGACGGGCCCCGGGACGCACGCGTTTGCCCTCCCCGACGCCGGCCGGATTCGCTAAGGTCTGAGGCCCCGCGGGCCCGACGCCGCCTGCGCAGAATTGGAGGCCAGCCCCGTGGCGGACACCCCCTTCCCGCACCTCTTCCAGCCGCTCGCGCTGCGCCACAAGACGCTCAAGCACCGCCTCAACCTTGGCGCCCACACCGCCAACATGGCCGAGGGCGGGCTGCCCGGCGAGCGCCACCTCGGCTACTACACCGAGCGCGCGCGCGGCGGCGCGGCGATGATCGTGGTCGAGCCGGTGCCGGTCCACCGCACCGCCGTGCTCACCCGCGGCAACTTCCGCCCCAATGACGACGCCGTCGTCCCCGCCTTCCGGCGCCTGACCGACGCCTGCCACGAGTTCGGCACGGTGATGATCCAGCAGCTCTATCACGTCGGCGCCCACGGCGACCCGGACAACTCCTTCGCGCCCAACTGGTCGCCCTCGGGCCGGCCGTCCTACCACGATAGCGACGGCAGTCACGCCATGAGCGAGGCCGAGATCGAGGAGACCATCGAGTCCTTCGTCCAGGCGGCGCGGCGCGCCCGCGAGGCCGGCTTCGACGGGGTCGAGCTGTTCGCCGCCTACAACGCCCTCATCGAGCAGTTCTGGCTGGCCTGGTCGAACCGGCGCGAGGACCGCTGGGGCGGATCCTTCGAGAACCGCATGCGCTTCTCCAGCGAGATCGCCGCGCGCATCCGGCGCATGGCCGGCGAGGACTTCATCGTCGGCCTGGCGGTCAGCATCGACCAAGGCAGCGAGGTCGCGCTGTCGCTCGAGGCGCTGCAGGAGATCGCCCGCCATCACGACGAGCGGGGGCTCGCCGACTACTTCACCTGCGGCACCGGCAGCTATTTCGACTTCCACCCGCTGATGCCGACCATCTTCTACGAGGACAAGCTGGGCGCGCCCTACGCCGAGGCGCTCAAGCAGGCGGTCCGCCACGCCCGGGTCCAGGCCGAGAGCCACATCCGCACGCCGGAGAACGCCGACTACGTGATCGCCGCCGGCCAGGCCGACATGGTGAGCATCGTGCGCGGCCAGATCGCCGACCCGCACCTGGCGACCAAGGCGATGGAAGGCCGGCCGGAGGACATCCGCCCGTGCCTCTCGTGCAACCAGATGTGCTGGGGCCGGCGTTCGCGGGACTACTGGATCTCCTGCCTGATCAACCCCTCGGCCGGGCGCGAGTTCGAATGGGGCGGCGACCGCTTCCAGCCGGCCGAGCGGCCGCGCCGGGTGCTGGTGGTGGGCGGCGGGCCGGCCGGCCTGGAGTGCGCCCGGGTCGCCGCCGAGCGCGGCCACCGGGTGACCCTGGCCGAGGCGGCGCCCCAGCTGGG
>JAWWCG010000306.1:0-5095 GCA_033720555.1 Kiloniellales bacterium
CGTGATAGCCCTCGCCGAGGAACTTGGCGGTGGCGTCGAACGCCCCCATGAAGGCGATGCCGACCACGGCGCAGCCGATGCCGACGCCGACACGCTCCCTGCTCAGCGATACCGCCTGGTCGCTCACCACGCCCCCCGGACGCCTGGGATGGGAAATTCACGATCGCCCGCCTTCATCCCCCGTCCGGGCCGGCGGCTCAAGGCCAAAGGCCCGTGCCTAAGGGGGGCGCGGCGGGCGTCTCAGCCGCCGGTGACCGGCGGGAACAGCGCCACCTCGTCGCCGGGCGCGACCCGGTCGCCGGGACGCGCGTAGTCCTGGTTGACCGCCACCCGGACGGCGGCGAGATCCGACAGGGCGTCGGCGTAGCCCGGCCCGCGCGTCTGAAGCCAGGCGAGCAGGTCGCCCACGGTCGCCACCTCGGCGGGCGGCTCGACCTCTTCCTCGGCGACGCCGGTCTTGTTCTTGAGCCAGGAGAAATAAAGCAGTTTCACGCGCAGACCTCGCTGAACGGCAGGAAATCGACCAGGGTTCCCCGCTTAAGATAGGTCATCTCCTCGGGCAATTCGACCAGCCCGTCGGACTCCACCAGGGAGGAGAGGATGCCGGCGCCGTCGCGGGGAAACTTGATCGCCTGCCAGCCGCCCTCGGCGTCGGCCTCGAGGCGGGCGCGCACCCATTCGCGCCGGTTCTTCTTCTTCTTGTGATCGAAGGCGGCGCGCACCCGGAAATGGTGCGGCAAGAGGTCGGTGCCGCCCATCAGGCTGAGGATCAGCGGGCGCACCAGGTTGACGAAGGTGACCACGACCGCGACCGGATTGCCGGGCAGGCCGACGATCGGCACCCGGGCGACCTGGCCGAGGGCGATCGGCCGGCCCGGCTTGATCGCCAGGCGCCAGAAGTGGATCGCGCCGAGCGCGTCCACCGCCTGCTTCACGTGGTCCTCCTCGCCGACCGAGACGCCGCCGGTGGTGACGATCAGCTCGTGGTCGCCGGCGGCCGCCGCCAGCGCCGCGCGGATCACCTCGGCGCGGTCCTCGAGGATGCCGAGGTCGCTCACCCGGCAGCCGAGCCCCTGCAGCAGGGCCGAGACGGTCACCCGGTTGGAATCGTAGATGCAGCCGGGCTCGAGCGGCGCGCCGGGCTCGCGCAGCTCGTCGCCGGTCGAGAACAGCGCCACCTTGAGCGGCCGCGAGACCTGGAGCGCGGTGCGGCCGACGGCGGCGGCCTGGCCCAGGTCCTGGGCGCGCAGGCGCTGGCCCTTGGCGAGCACGCGGGCGCCGGCGCGGATGTCCTCGCCGTGGACCCGCCGGTTGGCGCCGCGACGGATGCCGGGGGCGATCACCACCTGGCCGTCCTCGACCCGGCAGTCCTCCTGCATCATCACGGTGTCGGGGCCGGCCGGCATCAGCGCGCCGGTGAAGATGCGCACCGCCGCGCCGCGCTCGGCGGGGCCGGCGAGGGGGTGGCCGGCGGCGGCGCGGCCGACGACCGGCAGGCGGGTCTCCGCCGCGGGGTCGAGGTCGTCGAAATAGACCGCGTAGCCGTCGACCGCGGAGTTGTCGTGGGGCGGCACGTCCGCCGGCGCCACCAGGTCCTCGGCGAGGATGCGCCCGAGGCCCTCGGCGAGCGCCACCGGCTCGTCCTCGGTGACCCGGCTGACCCGCCCGGTCAGGCGCTCCAGCGCCTCGGCGGTGGTCATCAGGCGCCCGCCGTGGGCGAAGCAGTCGTCGCTGAGCTGGGCCATGGCTAGAGCAGTACTCGACCAGATTGAATCAACGCTGTTGGCTCTGGGCTGGATGGGCCCGCTAGGCGCGGGGCGAAGCGCGATGCGGGGTCATCGGGCGAGCCCCACAACGACGCGGAGCGCCAACCCAGGCCAACCCCTAGGGGACGGGCGATTTTGACCGGACGTCGCGTCGCTCGTCCTCGAATATGCGTCGGCATGTCCATCGTCCTCGCTCCTAACGTCCGGTCAAAATCGCACCGTCAGCGTGGTTCAATCTAATTGGGTACTGCTCTAGCAATGGAGCGGCGGCGCGCCGGCGAGCGGGCGCAACGGGCCGGCCAAGGCATCCGGCACAGGGGCCTTGGCCTGCCGAAGAGATCGGTTAGACTTCGATGACGGATGCCATGCCAAACCAGACCGACGCTGTCTTCCGGGAGATCCGCGCGCTCCTGGAGGCGCACAACCCGAACGGAATCGAGATCAGCGAAGAGACGGACCTGAGCGCCGATCTCAACATCGATTCCGTCGCGGCCATGGACCTCTTGATGAATCTCGAGGACAAGTTCGAGATCGATATTCCCCTGAACATGGTGGGCGAGCTTCGCAGCGTGCGCGATCTCGCCGAGGTGGTACGCGCGCAACTCAAGGATGACTGATCGCGATGGATATCCTCGACAAATACGATCTGATCGCCAAGCGTCACTCCAGCCTGCTCGAGGTCGGCGAGGAGCCCTTCGGGCTGCGCATGGAGCGGGTGCTGTCGGCGACCGAAGCGCTGATCGACGGCCGCCGCACGATCCTGGCGGGCACCAACAACTATCTCGGCCTGACCTTCGATCCGGCGTGCATCGCCGCCGGCGTCGAGGCCATGCAGACCCAGGGGACCGGGACCACCGGCTCGCGCATCGCCAACGGCACCTACGCCATGCACAGCGATCTCGAGAAGGCGATCGCGACCTACCTCAAGCGCCGCCACGCGATCGTGTTCTCCACCGGCTACCAGGCCAATCTCGGCATGCTGGCGGGCCTGGCCGGGCCGCACGACGTGATCTACATGGACGCCGATTCCCACGCCAGCATCTATGACGGCGTGCGCATCAGCGGCGCCAAGGTGATCCGCTTCCGCCACAACGACCCGGAGGATCTCGACCGCCGCCTGGCGCGCGCCGAGGACGACGGCGCCTGCAAGCTGATCGTCGTCGAGGGCATCTATTCCATGCTGGGCGACAAGGCGCCGATGAAGGAGCTGGCCGAGGTGAAGCGCAAGCACGGCGCCTACCTGCTGGTCGACGAGGCGCATTCCCTCGGCGTCCTGGGCGAGCACGGACGCGGCGCCGCCGAGGAGGCCGGCGTCGAGGACGACGTCGACTTCGTGGTCGGCACCTTCAGCAAGAGCCTCGGCGCGATCGGCGGCTACGGCGCCTCGAACCACCCGAAGCTCGACGTGCTGCGCTTCAACGCCCGGGCCTACATGTACACCGCCTCCTGCTCGCCCTCGACCGTGGCGACGGTCAGCAAGGCGCTGGAGCGCATGCAGGCCTTGCCGGAGCTGCAGCGGAGACTCTGGGCGAACGCCAATGCGCTCTACGACGCCCTGATCGCGCTGGGCTACGAGATCTGCTCGCCGGCCAGCCCGATCCTGGCGGTCCGCCTGAAGGACGAGGCGACGGCGGTCTGGGTGTGGAACCGGCTGCTGCAGAACGGCGTCTACGTGAACCTGGCGCTGCCGCCGGGCACGCCGAACGGCGCCTGCCTGCTGCGCTGCAGCCTGTCGGCGGCGCACAGCGACGATCAGATCGCGCAGATCCGCCAGCAGTTCGCCGAGATCATGCAGGACATGGCGGCGCAAGCGGTCGAGGCCGGCCGGGCGAGCGCCTAGGCCCGGCGAAATCGGCGACAGGCCAATAGCCGGCGCGGCGGGCGGGCCGCGTCAGCGGAACGCGCCCTTGCGGTAGAGCTGCCAGAACAGGACGCTGGAGGCGAGGATCGGGTGGCGCTTCTGCCAGGGCGTCAGCTCGTGGCGCACCCCGGAGTGGCGCTCGATCTTCCACAGGAGGTAGCTGGCGCCGTCCTGGAAGGTGAAGGCGCCCTTCATGAGCCGCAGGACCGACAGCCCCTTGCCGGCGAGGCGCCGCCGGCGCCAGCGCCGCGCGGATCGACGGCGCCCGCCCGAGAAGCCGACTGGATTGCCGCCGCCGCCGCCCATCAGCGCCCGGGCGAAGCCGTCGTAGCGATCCCGGTCGAACTGATAGAGGGCGGCGGCCCGCTCCTTGCCTTCGGATCTCAGCTCGCTGGCGTAGCTCTCGCGGAAGGCGCGGGCGAAAAGCTCCTCGGGCCGGTCGACCAGCGCCTGGGTTTCCCCGCCGGTGGTCGCGACCGCCTGGGCGAGGACGGCCAGAATGCGCGCCCGGCTCTTGTCGTCGCGCGCCCACAAGAGGCGCATGGGCTGGGCGAAGCGCGCCCAGAAATAGGACTGGGTGGTGAAGGGCTTCACCAGGCGCTCGAGCTGCGGCAGCGCGACCAGCGCGTATTTCGCGCGCACCAGCCGGTCCTCGTAGGGCGCCTCGATATAGAACACGTTCGGCGGCAGGATCCAATTGGCCGCCGCCAGCAGGGGATTGCGATAGGCCGCGCGGTAGCTCTCGACGATCAGGTAGAGGTCGGCGACCTGGTCGCGGTCCTCGCCGCTTCTGAGGCAGCTGCCGTAGAACAGGACGCCCAGGCTGGCCGGGGCGTGGCGGCGGTGGACCGCCTCGGCCAGCGCCGCGAACGGCGCCGCCACCGGGGCGTCGATCTCGCCGGCGAGGCGCTCGGCGATCGCTGCGGGAACCGCCTCCATACCGCTAGACCCGCACGAACTCGACCCGGTCGGGCGCGGTGATGACCAGCGGCCGCTCGGGCGCGGTCTCGAACATCTGCCCGTCCAGGGTGAAGCGCCCGGCGTAGCGCAGCTCGACCCGGTGCGCGCCGCGGCTCGTGTAGCAGTCGGCCGGCAGGTCGCGTTCGTTGCCGCCGTAAAGCACCCGGCGGGCATGGCGCAGCAGCCGATCGGGCGGGTAGCGGATCGCGGTATAGCGCACCGGCGCGCCGTCCTGGTGCCAAAACGGCTGGGATCTCATGACCAGCTTGTCCAGCGTGGTGGCCAGGGCGAGCAGCAGCGCCTCCGGGCTTTGCGAGCCGTTGTCGAGGCGCACCTCCATGCGCTCCGGCCGCACCACCTCGCTCTCGCCGCCGCGCAGCAGCCACGAGGCGAGCAGCCCCACCAAGGTGAGCCCGGACGCCCAGTCCGCCTTGAAGCCCCAGGAATGAACCCTGGTCCGGCAATAGTCGATGGCGTTGCAGATGCCGCCGGCGCCGAAGAACATGGC
>JAWWCG010000307.1:0-5092 GCA_033720555.1 Kiloniellales bacterium
CACCCGGGCGGCGGAGTCCGGCCCCCAGAAATCGTCGCGGATGGTATCGTAGAACACGCCGAAATCGCCCAGGGAGGAGCCGGTGCCGGCCATCGCCGCCACGGCCGTGCTGCTGAAATAGACGTAGGCCAGCTCCGTGATGAACACGGCGGTCCAGACGATCATCAGCACGATCATCGAATAGAAGATGAAACTGCGCATACACCCTGACTCCGTCGTAGAGCGGCCGTAGAGCGGCCAGCGAAGCCGTGCGAGAGCCGCGGCGGCCAAGTCATGACCCGGCGGGCCGCCCCGACTCCGCGCCCGGCGAAGTCTACGGGCTCCGCCAGGCCCGGGCCAAGCCTCTCCTGGCGCCGCGCCGACCGCTAAGTCACGGATCCGACTTGCTAAAGTCGGCCGACACGCGCCGATCCCACGACCATACGGGAAAAGACCTAACGTTCTTCAAACGGCGGTGTCTTTTTCGTGGCCACGCGCGGGCGGCCCCGAGCGCGGCCGGCGGCGCGCCGACGCCCGCGATCTCCAAGGGATGTCCGGCATTTAAGACGTTTGCTTATGTTCGAGCGTCAGATAAGATGGAGTCGATAAGGTCGGGGAACAGCGATTCGGAGGGGCAAATGACCGTCACGAGCTGGGCGCGCAGATGGGGTTTGTTCGTCTTGGCCTTGGCCCTGTCGGCGCCGGTCGCCGTGCCGATCGCCCTGCCGGTCCAAGCGGCCGAAAAGAATCCTTTCGACGCCTCGATCGCCTCGACCTTCCTGCAGAGCCGCGCGCAGATCCGCATCTATCGCCACGACGACCAGGCGGATCTCACCTGCCAGTCCCGCAGCTTCGTCACCGCCCAGGTGGTGCGCAAGCCGCACGTGGTGGACGACAAGCTCAACGAACGCAAATGGATCGAACGCTGGGTCATGGACCGCTGCGGCGACCAGGTGACCTACGACGTCTATTTCACCGAGGTTGGCAAGGGCGGCGCGATCTTCACCTTTCTCGAGGTGCGCTAGCGCCGCGCACCACGCCCCGGAGACGCCCCGGAGACGCCCCGGATCACGCCCCAGGCCACGCTGCGAACGACGCTGCGGTAGGCGCCGCCCCGCCCCAACTCCGAGAGTCAGTCTAACGACGGCCGCACGTCTGGCCCGGCTTCGCCCCGCGGGCTTCCGCTGTCGTCGCGAGCCGATCCTGCCTCGACCCGGACGGCTCTGCTAGAGAGCTTTCCGTTCTCACGGAACCGGCCCGCTCCCCCGCCCGGCCACCCATGCCATCCTATGCTAGGGGTGGCCGGGCGGGGGTGTGGGCCGGTGCAATTCCACGTGAGTGGAAAATGCTCTAGGGTGAGATCCCATGTGGCCGGGGTGCGAGGGCGCGCCCGATTTCGTGCGCCCCAGCGCATCCCCGCCCGGGCAGGGAGTCGAACGTCATGAGAATCGTGGTGACCGGCGCCAGTCGCGGCATCGGCGCCGCCGTCTGCCGGCGGCTCGCCCAGAACCGGCGTAATTCTGGTGGCGAGGCCGGGTTGAAGATCGCCCTCTGCGCCTCGCGGCCGTCCGCCGAGCTGGACTCGATCGACGCGGCCATGCGCGAGGCCGGAGCCGAGACGCTGCCGCTGACCGGCGACCTGGCGGACCCGGCGGTGCCGCCCTCGCTGATCGAGCGGAGCCGCACGGCCTTCGGCGGATTGGACGCCCTGGTGCTCAACGCCGGCATCTCGCCGGTCGCCCCCTTGGCGGAGCTGCCGCTCGACGGCTGGGAGCGGGTGATGAACGTCAATCTGCGCGCGGTCTGGCAGATGGCCCAGGCGGCCCATCCGGCGCTGAAGGCGGCGGGCGGGCAGATCGTCACCGTCGGCTCCATGTCCGGCCTGCACCCGCAGCCGGGCATGGGCGCCTACAGCGTCTCCAAGGCCGGCCTGATCATGCTGACCCGCCTGATGGCGCAGGAATGGGCGGCCGACGGCCTGCGGGTCAATTGCGTGTCGCCGGGCATGGTGCTGACGCCGATGACCGAGGCCAACTACCGCGACGAGGACTTCCGCCGCCGCCGCGAGGCCATGTGCCCGATCCCGCGGATCGGCGCGCCCGACGAGGACATCGCTGGCGTGGTGGGCTTTCTCCTCTCCGCCGACGCCGGCTACATGACGGGGCAGAATCTGGTCGCCGACGGCGGCCTGTCGGACTCGATTCTGCGGGTTCTGCCGCGGCGTGCGGGCTGAGCCGACGCGATGGAGGCGAGGCCAGCGATGTTTCTGACGGTCCTTCTGACGATCTTTCTGGCGATGCTGGCGCTCGCCGCGTGCGCCGGCGACCAGCCGGCCGAGAGCGACCTGCGCCTGACCTGCCAGCTCAGCAAATGCGTCTGCGCCGCCCCCGAGCGGGTGTTTCTCGCCGGCGAGCCGCCGCAGGAGGTGCAATGGACGTCGAACGGCGACGCCTATTGTCCGGCGGGCTACAGCCTGAAGCTGGCCGAGGAGTGAACGGCGCCGCGCGCCTCAGCCGGCGAGATCCAGCAGGAATCCGAGCAAGTCGCCGACCAGCCGGTTGAGCAGTCCCGGCAGGAACAGCACCGCGAGCCAGATCAGGGCAACCACGATCAGGATCGCCGCCACCCAGCGGCCCAGGCGGGCCCCGCGGCTCCGGTGGGCGCGGCGGCTTCGGCGGGCCCGGGTGCGCCTCTCTGGCCCGGTCACCGAGAGCTCGCTGAGCTTTTCGCCGCGAAGCGCCGAGGTCGGCTTCTCCGCCACGTCGTCGCCCGCCTTTTGATGCCGTAGCTTGACCACGCTCATGCGCTCGACGTCCCGGCCAGAGGAGACTTGCGTCCCGATGATGCTAGTGTGCGCCCGCGGCGCGCGTCCGGCCACCCGGTCCTGGCGCATAGGGGGTCTACGAAGATAGCTTTAGAGACCGTAGCATCGCGGTCGCGGAGCCAGAGACAGGACGACGCCCAGGTCATGTTCTTCCAGATTCCGAAATGGCTTCTCTTGGGCCTGGTCCTGGCCGCCGGGGTGACGCTCCTGCTGCTCTACCGCTCGATGGGCCCGAGCCTGCCGGCCGACTGCGTCGAGGCGGAAAGCGCCATGGAGGCGGGCGACCTGGACCTCGCCATCGATCACTACTTCCTCTGCCTCGAGGACTCGGAGCTGCCGCCCCGGGCCCAAGCCCACGTCTTCTTCAATCTGGGCAACGCCTATTCGGCCAAGGACAATCACCATCAGGCGATCGAGGATTACAGCGAGGCGATCCGCCTCGCGCCCGAGCACGGCTGGGCCTACAACAACCGGTGCTGGAGCCGCGGCCTGTTGCGCCAGTCGACCGAGGCCCTGGAGGACTGCAACGAGGCGCTGCGGCTCCTGCCCGACCAGCCCGAGGTTCTCGACAGCCGGGCGCTCGCCCTGTGGCAGCTCGGCGAAGAGGCCGAGGCCCGCGCGGACCTGGCGCGCGCCCACGATATCGACCGCGCGCTGCCCAACCCGGACGAGCGGCTGCGTCAGTTCGAGGAAATGTTCCAGTAGCACGCCTCCCCTTCCGCCCGTTTCCCGCCCGTCTCGCCACTGACACCCGCCCGCCTGCGGCCCGACAGCCTTCCGCCGCACCGGGGCATTTGCTAAGCTCGTCCTGCCGCCACTCTCGAGCCGGGGGAGCGACTGGGAGTGGAAGAGGATAGTCTTGGGGGGCGCCGTCCGGCGGGGGAACCGGCGGACGGTCGATCGGTCTGCGAGCGCGAGGTCGTCGCTATCGCCGCCAGTCTCGTGCGCGCGCACGGCCGTCAGGCGGCGCGCCGGGCCGCCGGTTGGGCTGATCTGATGCTCGCGCGCGGCGACCGCGGCGGCCACGCCGCCTGGCGCCGGATCATGTGGGCGAGCGACGCGCTGCAGGACCGCGGCCCGCGCGAGGCCCCTCCGCGAGGCCGGGACCTTCGCCGCCGCGCCGGCCTGCTGCGATGGGGCGCGTCGCGGTGAGCGCCGATCGTGGGTGAGGTTATGGGGTCGATGCGCCACGCATCCGTTCTTGCGCTTCTCTTCGTATGGATTGCGACGACGGGATCGAGCTGCCAGTCGACGGTCCAGGGCAGCAACTTCCGCGCCCAGGGCAGCGGCGCGGGGGTGGTGCTGGTCGTCCTGGTCGGCGCCGGCGTCGCCTGTTTGGCGAACCCGGAGGGCTGCGGACCGCGGGAGCCGACGCCCATCGAACGGGTCCAGATGACCTTTCAGTCCGGCCTCGAGCGGCTCGAGAACGGCGATCCCTCCGGCCTCGACTGGATCTGCGTCGCCGGCTTTCAAGGCGACCCCAGGGCCCAGTACTTCTACGGCGTTCGCCTGCTGCGGCAGGATCCGCCGCGGACCGCGGCGAGCCTGGCCTGGCTGCGGCGCGCCGCGGCGCAGGACCACAAGGCCGCGCGCTACGTCCTCGCCCAGATGACCGGTCGGCCGGCGCCGCCGCCGAGCGGCCCGGTCCTGCGCCCGCAGCCGGTGCCGCCGCCGGCGCTCCACGCTTGCCTGAGCGCGCCCCGGCCGGGCCGCCCGGCGCCGGTCGTGGAGGCGCGCCTCTTCCCGAACGGCCGGGCCGGCTAGCCATGGCCTTGGGACGCCTCTCGCTGTTCGCCCTGCTGGCGGTGTGGGTCCTGACCACCGGCTCGAGCTGCCAGGGCACCGTCAACAACGGCCGCTCCACCATCGTCGCCAGCGACGGAGCCGCCCTCGTGGGGATCGGCGTCACCCTGGTGGGCATCGGCATCTATTGCATCGCCTACACCGAGGAATGCTTTCCCGACGAGGAAGCCCTGCAAGCCCAGGCCGACGCTTACGAGCGGGCGCGCGCGACCTTCACCGCCGGCCTGCGCCGCCACCGCGAGGGCGACCCGGTCGGGCTCGAGTGGATCTGTCTGTCCGCCTATCAGGGCTACGCCCAGGCGCAGTACTATTACGGCGCCTACCTCTACCGCCAGGGGCCCGAGCGCCGGGCCGACGCGGTCGAGTGGCTCTGGCAGGCCGCCGCCCAGGGCCTGCCCGAGGCCAACTTGATGCTGCGTCAGGTGGCCGGCGTGGCGGCCCCGGTCGAGCCGCGGCCGAGCGGCGCCGAGCCGCCCCGGCCGCCGC
>JAWWCG010000308.1:0-5085 GCA_033720555.1 Kiloniellales bacterium
GGACCTGACCTACTGTCACTTCGTCGACGTGACCGAGGCCAAGGCCCGGGACCGGCGACGGGCCACGGCGGCGCAGATGACCGCGATGGCCCAGGCCTTCGCCGGGCTCTGCCAGCGGCTCGATCTGTCGGACGGCGCTGCCGCTCTGATGCGCGAGTCGTCCGTCGCGATGCTGGAACGGCCGGCCGGCGGCGAGGCGGGCGGCAATGCGGGCGGCAATGCCCAAAAGCCGCTGAAGCGGAAGCTTCTGGGCGTGGCTCAGCGGCTGAGGCTGGATCCCCAGCGGGCCAATTTGAACCGCGTCGTCGGCGAGTTCGTTCAACGCGACGGGGCCGTCAACGGGCGCGACGTCGCGATCGAGGTCGTCGAAGGCGCCGGCCTGTGGGACGTGCTGATCGACCGGGAGGCCTTCGCCGCGGCGCTCGGCGAACTGCTGCGCAACGCCTCGGAGGCGGTCGCCGAGCACGGCGGGCGCATCGTGATCGAGGCCGCCAACGTGCGCCTGTCTCGCGACTTCGCCGCCGCGCGCAGCGGCCTCAGCATCGGCGAGTACGTCCGCGTCTCCGTGGCGGACAACGGGCCGGGCATGTCGGCGGACATGACCCAGCGCGCCCTCAACCCCTTCTTCAGCTCCAAGAACGGCGCGGCCCACGACGGCCTCGGCTTGAGCTTCGTCTACGGCTTCGCCGGCCAGTCGGGCGGCTATATGGAGATCCGCAGCACGCTCGGGGAGGGCACCCGGGTCGAGCTCTATTTCCCGCGGTCGGCGATGGAGACCGGCACGGGCGGCGCCGACGTGCATGTCGTCGCGACGCGCCGGCGCAGCGGAGCCTAGGGCGGCGATGCCAAAGCGGACCGGCGGACAGAGAACGTGACGGGAACGCGCCGCCCAGTCTGCCTTGCGAGCGGTGGCCGCGGTTGCCGCGCCGCCGCCGCCGCGCGGGGGCCGGCCCGTGGATAACCGGGCCCGCCTGCGCCTGTTCGGCGAATTCTCCCTCGACGACCCGGACGGCCGCCCGGTCGTCCTCAACCTGCGCAAGGCGGAGGCGATGATCGCCTATCTGGCGCTGGCGCCCGGCCAGTCGTCGTCGCGCGAGCGGCTGGCCGCTCTGCTGTGGGGCGATTCCGACCAGGGCCGCGCCCGGCAAAGCTTGCGCCAGGCCATCTTCGCCCTGACCAAGGCGCTGGCCCAACGCGACCTCTCGCTGCTGCGCCTGGAAAGCCAGGCGGTTCGGCTGGCAGACAACGCCTTGAGCGTCGACGCGGTCGAATTCGGTCGGCTGATCGCCGACGGCTCCAAGGAGGCCTTGACGCGCGCCAGCGAGCTCTATACCGGCGAGCTGCTCTCGGGCTTCAGCGTCGAGGAGCCGGAGTTCGAGCAGTGGTTGGCGACCACGCGCAGCCACTATCAGGACACCGCCCTGCGGGCGCTGATCGACCTGCTGGAGGAGCAGGAACGCAGCGGCGAACTGGACCTGGCGATCGAGACCGCCAACCGGGCGCTCAGGATCGACCCGTTTCGCGAGGACATCCACCGGCAATTGATGCAGGGCTACGCCGCCAACGGCATGAGGTCATCGGCGCTCAGCCAGTATCGCACGTGCCGCGACGTGCTGGAGAAGGAGCTCGGCGTTCGTCCCGACGACGACACCACCAAGCTCTATCGCGCCATCCTCGAGCAGGGCGGTGACGACTGGCGGCCGGGCGAAGGACGGCGCAGCGATCGGCCCGCCGGCGCGCCGGCCGGTCCCGCGGCCGCGCCGGTCCGCCGCCTGGCCGCGGTCGCGCAGAACGTCCACGTCGGGCGCGACGCCGAGATCAGGCAACTGCACGCCCTGAGCGAGACCGTGCGCGCCGAGGGCTGCCGGTTCGCCCTGCTGACCGGCGAAACCGGGGTGGGCAAGACCCATCTGCTCGAGCGCTTCGCCCTCGAGGCCGCCGACAACGGCATCGCCGTTTCTTTCGCGCGCGCCTACAAGACCAACGAGGGCCTGCGCCTCGGGCTGTGGAGCGGCTCGCCAGGCGATCTGCTGCCGGACTGGCAGGCCTTGCGCGCCGATATGCCGCCGGCGTCGGTCGCCGAGCTCGAGCGGCTGTTCTCCGGCGCCGCCGAGGCGGTCTCGTCGCCCGTGGGCGGCTCTGAGGGCGCCGCTGGGGGCGCCGCCGAGGGCGCGTGCCGGGCGATTGGCGAGGCGCTGCGCCGGCGCGCCGGCGACCGCGGCCTGGTCGTCACCTGCGACGATCTGCACTGGGCCGACGACGACAGCCTGCGGCTCTTGTTCCGCCTGGTCCGCCAGCTCGGGCGGGCGCCGGTGCTGTTCGTTGCGACCGCCTCGTGCGACGGCTTGCGGCGTCGCGCGGTCCTGCGCGACCTGGTGGCGGACCTGGACCGGGGACGGCGGCTGGTCACGTTGCGGGTGGCGCCCCTGTCGCGCGAGGAGTCGGTGGACCTGGCCTGGAAGCTCCAGCAGGCCCTGGACGTCAAGCGGGACAGCAAGGCGCGCCTGCTGCGCATCTGGCAGTTCAGCGAGGGCAATCCGCGCATGATCCGCGAGTCGGTGGTGGCGAGCGCCGAAGACGATGGCCTCGGCCAGGGCGGCGAGGCGCCGCTGCCGCGGGCCTTGCTGGACGAAGTGGCGCTCCTCCAGAGCCGAATCAGCCCGACGGCCAGGGAGATGATGGGCTTTGCCGCCCTGATGGGCGGCCGCATCGACTATCCCGTGCTGGTGCGGGCGATGGCGATCGACGACGATCTGGCGGCGCGGGCCTACGAGGAGCTGGTCGCCGAGTCCGTCATCCTCGCCTCCGGGGAGGATGCGGCCTTCGCCCACCGCCGCGTCGCCCTGGCCGCGCGCCGCGATCTGCTGGCGCCGCGGCGCAGGCTGATCCACGGCGCCCTGGCGCGGGCGATCGAGGCGGTTCACAACGGCGCGCTGGAGCGTCATTACCCGGCCCTGGCCCGCCATTGCCACGAGGCCGGCGACCGCGAAAGGGGCCTGTCCTACGATTTGCTGGCGGCCGAGGTGGACGTCAACCGGGGCCTGCCGAGCTCGGCGCGGCGCCTGTTTCAGCGCGTCATCGACACGGCGCGGCGGCTGGAGCGCAGCGACCGGGTCGCGGGCCACGAAATCGACGCGCAGCTCGGCCTGGCGGCGCTCGCCGAGGCCGAGGGCGACCGCAAGCGGGCGCTGGCCTGCCTCGACAGCGCCGCCGCGCTGGTCGGTCGCCATGCACAGGGCCTGGGCGGCGACGGCCGCAGCGCCTTGCTTCACATGGCGCGCGCCCGCCTCCACGCGGTCGCCGGCGAGACCGAGCGCGCCTACGCCTCGGCGCGTCAGGCCCTGAGCGCGGCGGAGCGCTCGGACGCCTCCTTGCTGTGGCTGCCCGGCGAATACGTGCTGGCGCACCTCCACCTGGTCGGCGGCAGCGTCGCGCGGGTGATTGAGCGCATGACCCGGCGATACGCGCGTTGCGCGGACCTGGATCTCAAGGAAGACGCCGCCGACGCCGCGGCGATTCTCGGCCTCCTGCACGGCATGCGCGGCGAGTTCAGCAAGGCCGGCGAATGGTGCGCCGAGGCCGTGCGCATCGCCGAGAGCATCGCCAACGAAGCCTATATGGCGACCTGCCTGCAAGCCAAGGCGATGGTCGCGTGCTGGTGCGGCGATGTGAACACGGCGCTCGCCGACTTCGACCGGGCGATCGATATCGCCGAGGCGCGTGGCGATGTCCTGCGCCTCTACGCCCTCGGTGGCCACCGGGCCAACGCCCTCTACCTGGGCGGCCGCACCGACGAAGCGGTCACGCTCCTGAAGCAGACGATCGCCCGGGGCGAGCAGCTCGGCACCCAATTGTTTCAGCCGCTCTTCAAGGCCTGGCTCGCGGAGGCCTGCGTGGGCGAATTCAGCGACGAAGAGGTGCTGCGGTTGGCCCGCGAATCCCTGCGCCTGGCCGCCGAGCGCAATCAGGCCTGGGCGCGCTCGATCGCGCATCGCGCCTTGGCGCGGCTGTTGTCGCGCCCGAACAGCCGCGACCTCAGCGCCGCCGACCGGGCGATCCGCTCGGCGGTCGCCGCCCAGTCGAGCCTCGGCTTGCCCTTCGAGGTGGCCCGCTCCCTGGTCGTTCACGCCAAGATCCTGCGCGCCCGCGGCAACGCCCGGCGCTCCAGCGAGATCTTCGCCGAGGCCGGCGCGATCTTCGAGCGGATGGGGCTGACCGCGGATTTCGACCGGGCCAAGACCATGTCCGAGGCGCTCAGGCCGCCGGCGAGCGCGGCCGAGTAGGGCCCGCGGCGCGGCCCCGCGCCCCCTGGATGGCCCCGGCAACGCCCGGCAACGCCCGGCAACGCGATTGTCCGCCGGCCCCCACCTCCCCTATAGTCGGACTTCGGCGCCGGCGTCCGGGGCCCGACGTGGGCGCCCCGGGGTGGCTGCCGGAGGGCCGCCGGGGCCGTGGCGGCCGCCGACACGCACGTAGCGGAGGATCGAGCGATGCACGGACTCGTCAGACTGGCACTGCTTTCATCGATGTTGCTGGGCGCCGCCACGGCGCTGGCGGACGAGTGCAACGAGGACTCGGCGGCCGACTTCAACAGCCGGATTCAAGCGAACTTCACGATCATGGAAAGCAGCGACACGCAGGACGTCGCCGTTCAGCAGAAGATCGAGGCCTTGCAGCAGAAGTTCTCCGAGGCCGGCAAACTCCACACGGACGCGCTCGAGAGCCATGATCAGGCCGCCTTGAACGAGGCCTGCGCGCGCTACGAAGCGATCCTCAAAGAGCAGGCCGGCCTGGGCGAATGACCGCCGGCGCGAAGGGCGCCGACCCAAGGGCCGGCTGACCGGAAGGCACGCGCGATTGGCCGGCCGTCTTGAATGATATCGCCGCCTTGATCTCTGGCGATCCGAGGCGCCGCCGTGCCGCCGGGGCGTGGCACGGATCGCGACGCCACCGCCGCTGGTCCTTCCGTCGCGGGCCGGTCGCGATGTCCGAGCGTCGCGAGGCGGCCTGCGGGCCACCGGCGGCACCATGGCGGCACCATGAGTGAGGCTTGGCTTCGCAAGCTCAATAGGGTCGGCCCCCTGA
>JAWWCG010000309.1:0-5078 GCA_033720555.1 Kiloniellales bacterium
CTCGACGCCTACAACTTCGCCAAGCGGCTAAAGACCCTCAAAGGCCTCACGCCCTACGAATACATCTGCAGACTCTGGACCGAGCAGCCCGAGCGCTTCAGACTCGACCCCGTCCACCAAATGCCGGGACCAAACACCTAGCCCGGCCCAGGTCCGGCGCCGCCCGAGCGCCGGGGCGGCCAGCTTTGATTTTCCGATCGGGCGCTTATCTGCGACAATGACAGGTGTTAGCGACGGCAAGGCAAGCGCCGACATGATCAAGGTGCAGCGCGAGGATTTCGACGTCGGGCGCGAGATCGCCGGCCTCTACGAGGGCAACCTCGCGGTCGGCGGGCTCGCCGTCTTCGTCGGCCTGGTCCGCGACATGGCCGGCGACCAGGCGGTCAGCGCCATGACGCTCGAGCACTACCCCGGCATGACCGAGAAGATGCTGGCCCGCATCGAGGCCGAGGCCGGCGCGCGCTGGCCGCTGGAGGCGAGCCTGATCGTCCACCGCTACGGCCGGCTCGAGCCCGGCGAGCGCATCGTCCTGGTGGCCGCCGCCAGCGCCCACCGCCAGGCGGCGCTGGAGGCCTGTCAGTTCCTGATCGACTGGCTGAAGACCAAGGCGCCGTTCTGGAAGCTCGAGGAAGGGCCCGAGGGCGCCGCCTGGGTCGAGGCCCGGGCGAGCGACGACGCCTCGGCGGCCCGTTGGGAGCGGCCGCCCGGAGCTGACACGTCCGGGACAGCAAAGTCCGGGCCCACCAAGTCCGGCGCCGCCGACCCCGAGGCCGCCGAGTAGCGCGGCCGGCCGTCGCCGGCGGCCGCCTCGGCTCACCGAGATTCGCCTTTAGGGAACGCTCAGGCGGCGCTGGCCTCGCTGTGCCGGCCGTTCACCAGGTCCTCGTAGTCGCCCATCAGGGTCTTGGTGATGTCGCCGGGTGTGAAGCGGTGCTGGTCGATCTCGCTGACCGGCGTCACCTCGACCGCCGTGCCGGTGATGAAGACCTCCTGGGTCTTGGCCAGCTCCTCCGGCATGATCGCGCGCTCGACCACCTCGTAGCCGCGCGCGCGGGCCAGCGCGATCACCGTCTGCCGGGTGATGCCGTCGAGGAAGCAATCCGGATCCGGGGTGTGGATGACGCCGTCCTGGACCAGGAAGATGTTGGCGCCGGTCGCCTCGGCGATGCGCCCGCGGTAGTCCAGCATGAGGGCGTCGTTGTAGCCCTCGGCCTCGGCCTTGTGCTTGGAGAGGGTGCAGATCATGTAGAGGCCGGCCGCCTTCGACTTGGTGGGCGCCGTGTCCGGCGCCGGGCGGCGCCACGCCGCCTGGGTCATGCGGATGCCCTTGAGGCGCGCCTCCGGCGAGAAATAGGCCGGCCACTCCCACGCGGCGATGGCCACGTTGATGCGGTTGTTCTGGGCCGAGACGCCCATCATCTCGCTGCCGCGCCAGGCGACCGGCCGCACGTAGCCGTCGCCGATGCCGTTGATCCGCAGCACCTCGAGCGCCGCCGCGTCGATTTCCTCGACGCTGTAGGGCAGCTCGAAGCCGAGCAGCCGCGCCGAGGTCTTGAGCCGCTCGTGGTGCTCGGTCATCTTGTAGATGCGGGCGCCGTAGGCCCGTTCGCCCTCGAACACGCAGGAGCCGTAATGCAGGCCGTGGGTCAGCACATGCACCCGCGCCTCGCGCCACGGCACCAGGGTGCCGTTAAACCAGATGTGACCGTCACGGTCGTCGAATGGCAGCATGGACATGGATCTCGATACCCCCCAAACTCGGGTGACTGGCCTGCCGGCCGCTCGATCGTCGCTCGATCGGCGTCCCACCGCCGCCCGATTGCCGCCCGAGGGCCCAAGGAATGACGGGCCGATGATGGGCCGGCGAGCCGGAAACCACGCAGGAAAACGCCCGTCGAGCGGTTAGTTCCGTTCAAATACGGGTTGCGCGATGTAACATTGTTAGGCAAATATGTCAACATGGCTGACATAAAAACCGGCGTGAATCCCCTCTTTCTGCGCGAGGAGGAGCTGCGCCAAGGCATGGAACTGCTGTTTTTCGCCTATCGCGACTTCATCGCCGAGCCGGACAAGATTCTGTCCGGCTACGGCTACGGCCGCGCCCACCACCGGGTGATCTATTTCGTCGGCCGTCATCCCTCGATCACCGTCAGCGAGCTGCTGGCCATCCTGCAGATCACCAAGCAGAGCCTGTCGCGGGTGCTCGGCCAGCTGGTGCGCGACGGCCTGATCGTGCAGCGCGCGGGCCTGCGCGACCGCCGCCAACGCCTGCTGGAGCTGACCGACGCCGGGCGGGATCTCGAGCGGCTGCTCAGCGAGGACCAGCGCGCCCGCATCGCCCGCGCCTACCGCAAGGCGGGCGCCGAGGCGGTCGAGGGCTATCGCACCGTGCTGCGCAACCTGATCAACGAGCACGACCGCAGGCGCTTCGAGCCGGGCGAGGCGATGGCCCGCCTCGCCGCCCGGCGAAAGGCCTGAGCGCGAGGCCGGGAGGCCCGGCGGCGATGCAGGACCATAGCGCGCACCTTCTGGTCATCGACGACGACACGCGGCTGCGCGACCTCTTGCAGCGCTTTCTCAGCGAGCAAGGGTTCCGCGTGACCACGGCCCAGGACGCCGCCGACGCCCGGGCCAAGCTCCGCTCGCTGGCCTTCGACCTGCTGGTCGTCGACATCATGATGCCGGGGGAAAGCGGACTGAGCCTGACCCGGACCCTGCGCGAGAACAGCCAAGTGCCGATCCTGCTGCTGACCGCCATGTCGAAGGCCGACGACCGCATCGAGGGCCTGTCGAGCGGCGCCGACGACTACCTCTCCAAGCCCTTCGAGCCGCAGGAGCTGGTGCTGCGGATCAACGCCATCCTGCGCCGGGTGCAGCAGCCGCTGGAGGCCGGCGCCGGGCGCTGCGTGACCTTCGGCCAGTTCAGTTTCGATGCCGAGCGCGAGGAGCTGCGGCGGGGCGAGGACAAGGTCCGCCTGACCGCCGCCGAGGCCTCGCTGCTCAAGGCCCTGGCGCGGCGACCCGGCAGCGCGCTGTCGCGCGACGAGCTGATCGCCGAAAGCTCGGTCATCGCCAACCTGCGCACGGTCGACGTCCAGATGGCGCGCCTGCGCCGCAAGATCGAGGCCAATCCCCGGTTTCCGCGCTATCTTCAGACCGTGCGCGGCGTCGGCTACGTGCTTATGTTGGATTAGGCCCGCTGGTCGCTTGGGCCCGCCTGGCCGGCTTGGCCGCGGCGAAGCCACGAGGACGCCACGACGACGCCACGACGACGCCACGAGGACGCCACGAGGACAAGGAGGAGCGCCATTCCGCCGCGACGCCGCAAGCCGATTCGCCCGAGGAAGGTGATGCTCGGCGCCCTGCGGGGACTCGGCCGACTGTTCCCGCGCACCCTGCTGGGCCGCTCGATCCTGATCATCGGCGCGCCGCTGGTGCTGGTGCAGGTGATCGCGACCGCGGTTTTCTACGAGCGCCACTACGACAACATCACCAAGCGGCTGGCGCGGGCGATCGCCGGCGAGGTGGCGGTCGTCATCCAACTGCTGGACGACGTGCCGGAGGTCGCGCTGTCGAGCGGCCAGCTCGACCTCGCCGAAACCGTGCTGCAGTTCGACATCGCCTTCGAGGCCGCCGCCCGGCTGCCCGAACAGCCGCCGCCGCCGGACAACAGCGTGCTCGCCGGCAAGCTGTCCCACGCCCTGGACCAGCGCCTCGTCTATCCCTTCCAGATCGACACCGCCTCATCCGACGACATGGTGTGGATCTGGGTCGAGCTGCCCGGCGGCGTCATGACGGTGCGGGTGCCCCGCAGCCGGCTGTTCAGCGATACGACCTATCTCTTCATCGCCTGGATGGTCGGCAGCTCGATCGTGCTGTTCGCGGTCGCCACCTTGTTCATGCGCAATCAGGTTCGCCCGATTCGCCGCCTCGCCAAGGCCGCCGAAAGCTTCGGCCGCGGCATCGACGTGCCGGACTTCAAGCCCCAGGGCGCGGCGGAGGTTCGCCGCGCCGCCCGCTCGTTCCTGCAGATGCGCGAGCGCATCCGCCGCCAGATCGACCAGCGCACCATCATGCTGGCCGGCGTCAGCCACGACCTGCGCACCCCGCTGACCCGCATGAAGCTGCAGCTCGCCATCACCGACCCGAATTCCGACGTCGCCAACCTGGCCTCGGACGTGCTCGAGATGGAGCGCATGGTCGAGGGCTACCTGGCGTTCGCCGCCGGCGAAGGCGAGGAGGAGCCGCAGCCGATCCGCCTGTCCAAGCTGCTAACCGGCATCATCGACCAGGTGAGCAAGAACGGCGCCAAGATCGATCTGCGGGTCGACGACGATCCGGAGATCACGCTGCGGCCGGCGGCCATGAGCCGCTGCCTGACCAATCTTCTGGTCAACGCCCTGCGCTACGGCAGCGAGGTCCATGTCCGCGCCAAGGTGCGCCGGCAGCGGGCCGAAATCATCATCGACGACGACGGGCCGGGCATCCCCGCCGAGCGCCGCGAGGACGTCTTCCGACCGTTCTACCGGCTGGATGAATCGCGCAATCCCAGCACCGGCGGCACCGGGCTCGGCATGACCATCGCCCGCGACGTGGTGCGCGGCCACGGCGGCGAACTCACGCTGGAAGAGTCGCCGGCGGGCGGCCTGCGGGCGCGGATTCGTCTGCCCCTGTGAGTGCCCCCGCTTCGATCTTTCGGCCTACCTCCATTGGACAATTGTCGCCGCGCCGCCGCCGTCGCAAGATCGCAGGCAAAGCGACGGCCTTGCCGGACCCGCCCCGATCCGGGCCGCACCTGCAGCCGCGCCCCGCGCCGAACGCAAAATAAGAACGGGAGAGCACAAGGATGGAACATTGGAATCCCTATGCGTGGCTGCTGTTGGGCGTGGGCTTTCTCTTCGGCGTGGGGCTCGGATGGTTCGGCGTCGGCGGATATTACTGGCTGATCGGCTACGCCGCCATGTTGGCCGGCTTGACGATCCTCTTGTCCAACATGATGCGCGCCCTGTGGCGCTTCGGCCGTCGGCGCATGGCGCATTTCGGCCGCCGGTCTCCCTAAGCCCGCGGCGCCAGACGAC
>JAWWCG010000310.1:0-5069 GCA_033720555.1 Kiloniellales bacterium
GGCCATGCCGGTGTTGAAGACGACCTCGCCGGCGACGGCCCGGGTGGCGCCGAAGCTTTCGCCCGCCAGGGTGGTCCCGTCCTCCAGAATCAGCTTCATCGTCCGTCCAGGAGCCCGGCCGCGCGGGCCTGCAGTCTCAGTCCGATGGCTGAGGGCGTCCCCTGCCGAAGGTCACGTCGTGTTGTATCTTCAAACAAATGCCAAAGCCGAAACCACAACCTGATCACCATAAAGCGATTTTTCTCCGCCCAGGCGGAAGCAAATTCAGTCGAGTTCGAAAGCATCCTTATAGTCGAGCTTGAGGCCGGGGTCTTGGTCCTCCTTCCTCAGCAGACAGTTGCCGACGACGAGCACCTCGACGTCGGTTCCCATGAAGCAGCGGAAGGCGTCCTCGGGGGTGCAGACAATCGGTTCGCCGCGCACGTTGAAGCTCGTGTTCACCAGGACGGGACAGCCGGTGCGCGCCTTGAAGGCGCTCAACAGGGCGTGGTAGCGGGGGTTGGTTTCCCGGTGGACGGTCTGGATGCGGGCCGAGTAGTCGACGTGGGTGACCGCCGGGATGTCGGAGCGCGGCACGTTGAGCTTGTCGATGCCGAACAAGGATTTCTGCTCGTCGCTCATCGCCTTGCGGTGCGGCGGCGCGACGTCCGCCACCTGCAGCATGTAGGGGCTTTCGCGCTCCAGCTCGAACCACTCCGAGACGTCCTCGGCCAGCACGGAGGGCGCGAAGGGGCGAAAGCTTTCCCGATATTTGACCTTGAGATTCAATGTCTTCTGCATGGTGGGCGAGCGCGGGTCGCCGAGGATCGAGCGGTTGCCGAGGGCCCGCGGGCCGAACTCCATGCGCCCCTGGAACCAGCCGACCGCCTTCTCGGCTTCCAAGGCGTCGACGGTGGCCGCCAAGAGCGCGGGCTCGTCCAGCGCCTCGAACTTGGCGCCGGCGGCGCTCAGGCGGCGCTCGATGTCGTCCTGCGAGAACTCGGGCCCGAGGTAGCTGCCCGACATGGCGTCGAGCGCGCCGTTGGTGAGCCGCGGATGGTCCTGAAAGAGATGCAGCGCCGTGAGCGCCGCGCCCAGCGCCCCGCCGGCGTCGCCGGCCGCCGGCTGGACCCAGATGTTGTCGAATTGACCCTCGCGCAGCACCTTGCCGTTGGCCACGCAGTTCAAGGCGACGCCGCCGGCCAGGCAGAGGTTCTTGGTCTCGGCCTCTTGCGCCAGGGTGCGGGTGAGCCGGAGGACCACCTCTTCGGTCACGGCCTGGACCGAGGCGGCGAGGTCCATCTCCCTCTGGGTGACCCGATCCTCGGGCTTGCGCGGCGGACCGCCGAACAGTTCGTCGAACTTTTCGTTGGTCATCCTGAGCCCGGTGCAATAGTCGAAGTAGGACATGTCGAGGCGGAAGGTGCCGTCCGCCTTGAGATCCATCAGGTGGTCGAGGATCAGGTCCTTGTATTTCGGCTCGCCGTAGGGGGCGAGCCCCATGACCTTGTATTCGCCCGAGTTCACCTTGAAGCCGGTGTAATAGGTGAAGGCGGAGTAGAGCAGGCCGATCGAGTGGGGAAAGTGGATCTCCTTGGTCATCTCCAGGCGGTTGCCGCGGCCCACGCCGACCGAGGTGGTCGCCCACTCGCCGACCCCGTCCATGGTGAGGACCACCGCGCTCTCGAACGGCGAGGGGTAGAACGCGCTGGCCGCGTGGCTCTGATGGTGTTCCGCGAACAGCAGCCGCTTTTCCCAATCGTAGCTCGAGTCGTAGTCGCGGAGCTGCTGAACGATCAGCCGCTTCTGGAACAGCTTCTCCTTGATCCAGACCGGGATCGCCATGCGGAAGGACTGAAAGCCGCGCGGCGCGAAGGCGAGATAGGTCTCGAGCAGCCGCTCGAACTTGAGGAAGGGCTTGTCGTAGAACGCCACGAAATCGAAGTCGTCCAGACCCACCCCGGCCGTCTCCAGGCAATACTCGATCGCGTGCTTGGGAAACTCCGAGTCGTGCTTCTTGCGGGTGAACCGCTCCTCTTGCGCCGCGGCGACGATGCGGCCGTTTTCGACCGCCGCCGCGGCGCTGTCGTGATAGAAAGCCGAGATTCCTAGGATTCGCACGATCGACGCACCGCTTCCGATCAAAAGACCGTGTAGATGAAGGGGGCGACGGCGCTGCCCTGGGTGAGGACCACGAGGCCGCCGAAAATGAACATCATCACGAAGATCGGCATCAGCCAAAACTTCTTGCGGACCCGCATGAAGCTCCAGAACTCTCTTAGAAAACCCATGTCAGACCTCAAAATTGATTCTTGATCGTCTCAGGCGAGGGACCCGGCGGCGCGCGCAGGATCCAATAGCTGCTGACCTTGGCATCGTACTTCAGACGAAGGGGATCCTTGCCGAGCGTGCGCATGATCAGGGCCAGGGGCGTGATAACCAAGTAGAATAACAGCGCCATGACCACCGGGCTCACGATGCGATTGAGCAACAGGCCGAACTTGAGCCACAAGCGGTTGAGCGGCGCCAGCAGCCCCGGCCGCACCAGGGCCACGGCGGCGAAGGCCGCGGCGATCGCCAAGGACCACCACCGCACGCCGGCTCCGGCGAGCAGCGGCCACAGGCCGATAATGGTGAAGACGGCGGCAAAGACAACGCCGAATGACCGGTCCGAGGAGCCCTTCACCGCTTCGTGACCGGACAGGCGCTCGTGAGTCGCCATGGATTTGCCGCGAGCCTTGGCCATCACCCGGCTCCCGCCGCCAGCACAATGCCGCCGGGCCCGGCAAGCGGCGCGCGGCGACTCGCTCCGGCTTCAGGCTTGGATGTCCAGGCATGACCGAATCCTGCGCGCCCATTCGAAGGTCTCGGCCTTGGATCGACGCCGGGGAGAGTCTCAATATTCACAAGAAATCATCCGCGAATCACGGCAATTAGATTGCCCTGACGGTATCCTCTTATGGCTTCAAACATGCTCGCGCAAGCCGAAAACCGAAAACAACACACAGTATGACTAATCAGTATGATCTAAGGTGTTCCTTAGAACAGCCGCAAATCTCCTCGCAGCATTTGCCGCCATTATAATATTTCATTTCAGGAAATTTTATTGCCCGTTAGCTTTCTATAGAACAGTCGCGCATGCCACACAGTATAACAGGATTGCGCCTCACGGGGATTCAAAAATTTCGACAAGAACCTACATCATCGAAACACAAACCGGGTGTCGGCAACTATATCGACGCGACAATTGTTAACGATACTCGGCACCAATTCGTTCCATTTTAATCGATTTGGGGCCGAGGCGAAAGCGCCTCGATGCCGGGGCGGCCCGGGTCCTCCAATCGGGTCCTCGAATTAGGTCCGCGTATCGCGCCCTAGAACGTGCGTTGCCGGACCACCGATTCGTCCATGCTGGCCTGGCGAAGGTGCTGGGCGAGAATATGCATGAGGGACTGGTGGACGTCCTCGACGACGCCGTAATTCTCCGCGGCGACGTGCAAATTGACATCCGCGATCTTGGCCGAGCGGCCGCCGGAGAAACCGGTCATGGCGATCACCGGGAGGCCGTTGTCCTTGGCCCAGCCGGCGGCGCGCACGACGTTCTCGGAGTCGCCCGAGGCGCTGACCGTGATCAGCGCGTCGCCGGACTTCGCCAGAGAGCGGAGCTGGTAGCGGAAGACCTCGTCGTAGGCGATGTCGTTGGCGATGGCGGTGATCATTTCGACGGTGGTGCTGAGCGAGACCACCCGCGGGGTTAGATCGGTGTCGCACTGCAGGAGCTTGCCGTGATCGCAGACGAGATGATTGGAGATCGCCGCCGAGCCGCCGTTGCCGCAGGCGTAGACCGCGCCCGCCGAGCGGTAAACCGCCGACAGCACGGCCGCCGCCTGCTCGATCCTGTCCGGGTCGACCGAGGCGGCGGCGGCCGCGACCTCGGCGAAATAGGCGCCGGCATAGCTCGCGGCGTCGGCGAATTTCCGGTCGGGAAAGCTCATGGACGGGTCCCTCGAGGCCAGGGTTCGGGCGCGGCGCCCAAAATCCCTTCCGTTCCGCGACGTCCCCGCGCGTCGCGACTCGGCGACCCCGTCAGGATAAGGCCGGACGGCGGCGCCCTCAACGCTTCGCGCCGGCCGCGTGTTTCGCGGCCGGCGGCGGCGTGCGACGCGCGCGTCGGCATATTAAGGCATGATCCGTATTAATGAATATACAGAGACCGCGCAAAGTCCGTAGAATGCCGGAGCGTATCAGGTCTTGACCGGAGGCGAGTCGGTTTGCTTCCTGGGAGGGTGGGCACTGGGACCTCGGCCCGGGGAATCATGAGACCCGGCACGCGATCGATTTTCGCCGCCATCGCTGCGCTGATCTGGCTCTGGAGCGCGCCGGGCGGGCTGGCCGCCGCGAGCTACGACGAAGGCGCGGCCGCTTTCATTCGCGGCGATTACGAAGCGGCTTGGCGGGAGTGGCGAACGCTCGGAGAGCGCGGCCATCAATCGGCCCAATACAATCTCGGCGTGCTTTATGCCATCGGCTTGGGGGTCGACCAGGACTACGCCGAGGCGGCCAAGTGGTTCCGGCGGGCCGCCGACCGCGGCTTGCCGGCGGCCCAGATGAGGCTCGGCACGGCCTATCTCGAGGGCCAGGGCGTGCCGCAGGACCCCAAGGAGGCCTATTTCTGGTTCACCCTGGCCGCGACCCACTTCTCGCTCGGCGAGCAGCACGACCAGGCGGTGGCGGCGCGCGAGCGCACCGGGGCCAGCCTCAGCCCCGCCGAACTCACCGAGGTGCTGGAACGTGCCATGGGCTGGCAGCCGGTGGCGCAGACCATGGACGGCTCGGAGAAGGAGCGGCTGATCGCGGACACGGACGAGAGCCCCGCGGCGGCCGAGCCCCAAGGCGACCTCCCATCCGAGCCGGCATCCGACTTCGACGCGCTGGCCGGCGCGCCCAAGCGCGCGGCCTCGCTGCTGGGCGAACAGGAAGCGGCACCGGATGCGGCGGACGCCGCGCCGCCCGGCCAGGATCTGGCCGGCCTCGAGACGGCGGGGGCGACGTCCCACCAGGCCGAGGCGCCGGCGGCGCCGGACGCGAAC